>CAJXUM010001501.1 GCA_913060855.1 uncultured Lewinella sp.
GCCTCGGTCTCGTGGGCTCGGAGATGTGTATAAGAGACAGCCTTGTTGGTGAGATCGAATGCAGTCATGTTTAGTTTTAATTTTCGTTTGTAGTTCTGAGAAGGCAATTTAGTAATTGTGCGGATAAAAGTCTGTATCCATTCGGGAAGTTATAATTTTATCAATACTTAACGTATTTTGAGAGCTATTGAACATTAAAATATTAACATGAATAAGCAACTAAAATTGGCCGACCGCCCTGAGGGCCTTCCTGATGCATCGACTTGGAAATTAGAACAATCAGAAATGCCAACGATTGGGGAAGGGGAGTTTTTGGTCAAAATTCACTATATCTCTTTAGATCCGGCTATGCGGGGATGGATACGGGACGTCCGTTCTTATATTCCTCCCGTTCAGATCGGAGAAGTCATGCGAGCAGGTTCAGTAGGAGAAGTAATAGCATCTAAACATCCTGATTTCAAAGTAGGAGATTATGCCTACGGTACGGGAGGCGTTCAACAATACATCGCCACTAATGGTAAAGGTTGGGTAAAGCTGCACGGTAGCGCTGAAAACCTTCCTTTGTTTCTCGGTACTTTGGGTATGCCCGGATTTACCGCTTATTTTGGATTGCTAGAGGTAGGCGCATTGAAAGAAGGCGAACGTGTACTCGTTTCTGGTGGAGCAGGAGCAGTGGGAAGTGTGGTTGGACAAATTGCAAAGATTAAGGGCTGTCATGTAGTTGGAATAGCCGGTGGGGAAGAGAAGTGTAAGTATATGGTGGAGGAATTGGGCTTTGATGAAGCGATCGATTACAAATCGGATGATATAAAAGCTGCCATCAAAGAAAAATGTGCAGGCGGAATTGATGTGTATTTTGATAATGTTGGGGGTGAAATTTTAGATGCAGCACTGACACGTATCAATCGACATGCTCGCATCCTTATCTGCGGCGCTATTTCCCAATACAATGCGACCGAGGCCATTAAAGGGCCAGCTAATTATTTAGCCTTATTGGTGAATAGAGCGAGAATGGAAGGTTTTGTTGTTTTTGATTTTGCTAAAGACTATGCGAAAGCGGGCGCGGAAATGGCCAAATGGATGCAAGAAGGAAAGTTGAAAAGTAAAGAAGCCGTTTTTGAGGGCATTGAGAATTTCCACGATACTTTTCTCCGTTTATTCAATGGGGAGAAAAAAGGCAAGTTGGTACTGAAAGTGAGTGAAGATTAAACGGAATAGATAGTCTAAGACCAAAAAGGTTTTAACTTATTTCAACATTGACGGACTGTACTAAACTCAGGCAGGCTGTAGCACGGAGGCGCAGAGAATGAAATGATCCTCTGTGGCTCCGTGACTCAGTGTTCGATTTGCTGGCGTGAATGGCAGGAGATAAGTCCCCGTACTTAAGCCATTTCAATCTTAGAAGCTATCAATAATGGCTAAGAAGTCATCTGCCTTCAAAGAGGCACCGCCTACCAAACCACCATCTACATCCTTTTGAGAGAACAATTCTTTGGCATTAGCAGGTTTTACACTGCCACCATAAAGAATCGTAGTAGCATCGCTGATCTCTTCTCCATATTTGTCGCTGATCAATTGTCGAATAAAAGCATGCATTTCCTGCGCTTGCTCCGGAGAGGCCGTGACGCCCGTACCAATAGCCCAAATGGGTTCATAAGCAACCACTACTGTGGAAAAATCTTCAGGACTTAAGTGGAATAATCCTCCTGTGATTTGGTTGGCCACATGACTAAGGTGATTGCCTGCCTCACGAATCGCCAATCCTTCACCACAACAGTAGATCGGTTTCAGGTCATTCCCTAAAGCTATATCTACCTTTTGAGCTAATAATTCTTCATTTTCTCCAAAGAATTCACGTCGCTCAGAGTGGCCTAAAATAACATATTCTACTCCCACAGAGCTCAACATATCCACCGAAATCTCACCCGTAAAAGCACCCGATTTCGCTTGGTGGCAATTCTGAGCAGCTAGCTTCAAATTCAATTTCTGTTGTACCACAGTGCTGACCGCTGATAAATGAATGTAAGGCGTAGCCAGGATAGCGATAGTATCAGACTCGGGGAGTCCGTCAGCGATAGCCTGTGCAATATTGCGTCCTTCTTCGAAGGTTTTATTCATTTTCCAATTACCAGCTACAATATGCTGTCTTTTCATTTTAGCGTGTTATTTAGTTGATTGAATACCTTCTCTGACCACAAAAATTATCAGAGATTATTAAATATAGCGTGGTGGTCTTGAATTTGGTTCGTATAAGATAAAGGATAATGACTGTCTCTTATACACATCTCCGAGCCCACGAGACCGAGGCTGATC
>CAJXUM010001502.1 GCA_913060855.1 uncultured Lewinella sp.
AGATCAGCCTCGGTCTCGTGGGCTCGGAGATGTGTATAAGAGACAGACCTTATTTAATAGCGCTAGACAGCTAAAACAGTGAGTATGAAGGGGAAGAAACTAATCCAGTTGTTGCAATCATTGAGTGAAGAGGAATTCAAACGCCTTCAGTCCTTTATTCAATCCCCTTTTCACAATTCGAATAAGCGCTTGCTTGCGGTATATCGCTTACTGAAGCCTCACTTCCCTCATTTCCAAACCAAACAACTGAAAGAGGAACGTCTTTTTTCACAACTCTTTCCTGGCGATCAATTTGATGATTACAAGCTCAGGCGCTTATTCTCTCAATTCACTAAGTTATTGGAGCAATACCTCACGCAGTTAGAGTTAGAGGAACAAGACTTTATCGCGAGTAAACTATATGTAAAAGCACTCAGCAGAAGGGATACCTACACCCAGTTTGTCAAGGAAATTAAAGGTTTGAAGGAAAGCTTGGTCAGTCAAGCCTATCGGGATGAAGAGAACTATTTCGAATGCATTCAACTCGATTATTTATACTTTAATCACCAATTAACCGAGAAATACACCTTGAAGGATGATGCTTTGGATCGCATGTACCAGGACTTGGACTATTTTTATGTCTTAGCAAAATACAAATATGGGATCGGCCTCAAAAATAGAGATCGGATATTGAGAAAAAAGAGCGAGACGCTATTACAGCCTTTGCTGGTAGAGGTGGCTAGTCAGGCCATTCTTTCAGATAACCAATTGCTTTCGCTCTATAAACTGGTTTGGGAATTATTCGAATCTCCCAATGAATCCTCCTTCTTTGCTTTAAAGGATGCCTTCTTTCCCAAAATAACCTCCCTTAGAAGGGATGATCAGCGAAATATCTTTCTAAGTGGGTTGAATTATACGAATCGACAGATAAATAGAGGGGTTCATCCATTTTATAAGGAGTCACTCGAGTGGTACAAGCTGGGACTGGAACATGACCTTATTATTGAAAACGGAAACATGACGGGCGTGGCATTTAATAACATATGTTTGCTTGGCTGTACCGTACAAGACTTTGACTGGACTCGACAATTTATTGAGCACTACCAAGCGTATTTGGATCCTAGTATTAAAGAAGATGCCATGACGGCTAATATGGGAGTACTATACTTTCATCAAGGAGATTTTCAGGATACTATTTCAACCCTCTACAATCACAATTTTTCCAAAGTCTACCAACTCCGGACGCGCCTAATCATTGCCCGAGCGGCCTTTGAACAGTTGTTACTAAAACAAGATGTTTACGATTTTTTAATTTCCCAAATTGAAGCCTTTGAAAAGTTTATTTCTAGGGATCGAATGTATGCTACACAAAGAATTGATGGTCAATTGAATACCATTGATTTGATTAAAAATTGTGCTAGAAAAATGAGGCAGGGAGTCGCCAAGAAGGACTTGGCATTCTGGATGAGGGAGGAAATGACTAAGGAAAAGAAATTCACAGCCAGCAACTGGTTAAAGGAGAAGATTGAATTCCTTACTAACTGAGAGCGGTGGGGTTGTGAAAAAATCGGCTCACCGAAATTCATGCAACATTAAACGTTAACTTCCGGAGGATTCTTTCTGCTCATTCTCCTCTCTGTGCAAACAAAACTTAGCAGCCTCCATCTCGGAAAGACTCTTGCACAACCCCATTCATAAAACGAGGAATTAACTAACTATCAATGATCTCTTCAATAATTATCCCCCCTTTTATGGTTGATTGCTGCCGAGGATTAAGGCGTACTTTTTCAAATAAATGTCTTGTAGTTTTAGGGCAAATGTTCTGGGCTACTTTTTTCATAATGCGTATAGGGATTTAGGGTTACTGATAGTCATAGGCAGTAACCTGAATGAGAAAATCGGAGACTTAAGCAACGACTTGGGGATAGAAAATCAGGGTACCTTGGACACCACTCACTCAAGATCATTCACCTACCACCCCGCTGCATGACAGCAGGTAAAAAATCGGCAGGGGGGAAAGCCGAATCTATTGGTAGGAATCATACTACTGGACATTTAGAAGACAGAAGCGAGAAAAGAGACTGCTGAGGTGGGGCTTTTGCCTTGTATCTAGCCGATCTCTCCTCTGTTCTCTGTCGTCTGGTCTCTACCTTTGTCCGGTAGTATGGGTAGAAATATGAGAACCATGAGCGTTACTCATCCGGACTAGCATGTGTCTAATAAGATCCTATGCACGGGGGGAGATCGTAACACATACTATACTGATGACAAGGAGGTAGAATTACACCTGTCTCTTATACACATCTCCGAGCCCACGAGACCGAGGCTGATCT
>CAJXUM010001503.1 GCA_913060855.1 uncultured Lewinella sp.
CACTATCCTCTTCGTCGGCAGCGTCAGATGTGTATAAGAGACAGAGTCTATTCTTTTTTTTTGAAAATTCACTCTTGTTTCTCTCCTGCGATAGAAAAGACCATCGCCCCAATTTTACGGACTTCTTTCTCTGTCCCACACTGACAATTAATCTTATCAATGTAGTAGAGATCCCCTGCTTTGGCTTGCTTTGTAATGTCTAGTGTTTCCTGACTAAAAATAGGTCCTGCATTAGTCCATGAAACGGGGTCCTGTCGCTTGGCGACATAGGTGATATTGAAGTCGGTAATTTTGCAAGGATTAGGGTACTCAATGCCCACATAGCTCGTTAGCTGAGTTTGCGATTTAAAATCAGTAGCATACATAGGTCCGCCTATACTCCAGCCCAATTTAGCAATCGGATCCGGAAAACGCCTTACTTTGTAGATGGCTTCTCGGATCAATCCGGTTGGCCCACTTACTTTAAGGGTAGCAGTGCCTTCCTCTTCAGCGGTAATCAAGTACTTCCCAGCTCCTCGCTCCTCGATATCCAATTGATCACTAGTCAGTACTATTTCATTCGATGATACTCCTTCGGCTACCACATTGATTGTATTATCCACTCCAATATAGAATACATTCATGTGGTCTACTTCCACACTTACCTGGTTTTGTCCATGCAAGCTAATGCCCGTATGAGCTGTTACCAGCAATAGCATTAGCAGCAATAATAGGGCAGAAAAAGGTTTGAATTTGGTAGAGAAAACGGTGGGTACAAAGAGGCGTTTGATGCGAGTGCCGATGGCACTGTTTAAACTGTTTGTTGACATAACGAATTGATTATTTTGCGCGTTAATTAATCGAGCTAAGGTGAGCAGACTTTCCGCATAGACCATGGAATTAATTCCCTGTTCCAATACCAAATCATCACAGCATTCCTCCCGAATCAATCTTAATTCTTTGCTTAGGAGCCACACGATGGGATGATAAAAAAAGAAGGTTTCCAACAATGCTTGCAGGAGATTGATCAAATAATCGTGCCGCTTAATATGAGCCAATTCATGTAGTAATATCGCTTCGACCTGATTCATCTCTAAATTATTAAGTAGGCCGATAGGAAAGAGGATAACCGGTTTTAAAAAACCAAAAGTGATCGGTTCTTTCACCAAATGAGACTCCGCCAAATGAACAGCCTGATGTAACCCCATACGATCACTTGCTACTTTCAAGTAATCTGTCCATTTCTTTCCTACTACCACCTGCCCCCAGGCCCTTAATTGCAAGAGTTGAATTTGGCCAATGAGCATCTTGAATCCCAATACCAGAATACCGCAGCACCAAAACAATAGGATATAAGAAGAGTAGGTACGTACCCAAGTTTTGAGTGGGTTGGATCTTGAACTAGCCTCCATCGTCTGTGTAGAAGGAGACGAAATGATGGGATCCTCGTTATAGGCCGATGGCATGCTTTCTATTACAAGCTCTGATGGCTGACTCAATTGCGACCAACTTATAATCGCAATCAATGGGAATAAACACAAACTACAGCCGACCATCCAATAGCGAATGCTTGGACTTAGCATTTTCAGTTTTCTCACTAGCAAAAGAACCACTATACCGATCAGCGTAAATTGCCAGAGGCTATGCAAAAGCATAAAGGCGAAACCTTCTATCCCAGCAGCGGAGAACATAAATTCCATATGCAAGTTTTATAGTGCTACACAATTACGACACGTGTCGTACAAATATATACGACACATGTCGTAATGTCAAGTTTTTCTTTCTCTTTTTGGTTATTAGCCTATTAATATGGCACAAATGAAGCCGGTGCCATCAGTAGAAATAGGAAGCATGAAACCAAATAATTACGGCACATCATTGACTCTATCACCAAGGCTTTGTAATTTGACGCGACATGGATGAAGCAGATTTAAAAAACACAACAGCACTGATTGCTCGGGATTTCGAAATAGAGGGCAATTCAGAAGGTATCACCGAAGAAGAACTCTTTGATGCCCTAGCCAGCCAGATCGCGTATATGATTGAGCATCGGCTAGAGTTTCTATTGAGCTTGATGTATCGATTGGATATTGATGAGCGAAAAGTGGAAGCCGCCCTCTCCCCTGCCGCGCCAGATATGGCCAATATTGGGCTAGCCAAACTCGTCTTGGATCGACAAAAAAAGAGAGTATTTACCAAACGATTTTATAAACCGCCTAAGTTGGATGATGAGGGGTGGTAGGAGTGAATGGAGGAAAGAAGTGAAATTGGGGCCGGTATTGTTTCTGTCTCTTATACACATCTCCGAGCCCACGAGACCGAGGCTGATCT
>CAJXUM010001504.1 GCA_913060855.1 uncultured Lewinella sp.
GAGATCAGCCTCGGTCTCGTGGGCTCGGAGATGTGTATAAGAGACAGGAATGCCAAGCGAACTTACTGCTATCGATTTAATGAACTGGGGATTGTTGAGAAATAATTCTATTTCCGAATGAGATAGACAGTAATGCTTTACTTGTTTCTTAATCCGCTGTATTTTCAATGCTAACTTCCAGCATTTGTATTTCAATACGGAAGGGGCGAAGCAAGGTTGCAGTGACCAGATGTATAATTGTTAGACATATGGTTTTATCATCGATATGTAAATGTTTGCTTGCTGAAAGTTGTTGATTTTTAGTTGTTTATGGTCTTTGTGTATATAATTAACAAACGATAAAAATATTTCAAAATAAATGAGAATAGTACCAACTTTTTTTTGCCTGTTTTTGCTGTGGTCGTGCACAGCGCCGGAGCCCACAGAAGCTTTTTCTTTGGATGGGGATTGGATCGACCTTACTTACTCTTTTGATGAGCAGACTATTTACTGGCCTACGGCTGATAAATTTCGATTAGATACTGTGGCAGAGGGGGTAACCGAAAATGGCTATTATTATTCCGCCTTCCAATTCTGTGCAGCAGAACATGGTGGAACCCACCTGGATGCACCCGTGCATTTTGCAGAAGGTAAGCAATCGATGGATCAGATTCCTATAGATCGATTAATTGGGCCAGCTGTTGTGATTGATATTAGTGAGAAGGCATTGACTAATAAAGATTACTTGGTAAACGTTTCTGATTTTGAAGAATGGGAGGTGACGAATGGCCCTTTACCCGAAGATGTCATTGTGCTCTTACATACCGGATATGGTAAGTTTTGGCCCGACCGTGAGTCTTATATGGGCACGGCTGAAATTGGCCCAGAGGCTGTAGCTAAACTACATTTTCCCGGACTCGACCCCGCCGCTGCACAATGGCTAGTCGATCAACGTAAGATAAAAGCCATCGGATTAGATACACCAAGCATCGACTATGGCCAATCCACTCTTTTCGAAAGCCATCAAATTTTATTCAAAGCCAATATTCCCGCCTTCGAAAATGTGGCGAACCTGGAAAAGCTTCCGGCTAAAGACGCCTGGGTTGTCGCCTTACCCATGAAAATTAAGGATGGTAGTGGAGGCCCCTTGAGGATAGTAGCTTTGATAAAGGATTAAACAGGTTCGCTATAGATAGTAACTTCAAATTGACTAGTTAATATGAAAAACAAATTGCTTCTATTTTGCTTCTTTGGGAGCATAGGCCTTTCTCTCTGGGCCCAGCCCAACGCGAAGCCCTTCTCTATTGAATCGGTCTTGAGTACTGCCTTCCCGACAGACTTGGTAAGTGCTTCGGAAGGGGACCATGTAGCTTGGGTATCTAACCTAGCGGGCGTCCGCAATGTTTGGACCGCCAAAGGACCCATATGGGCCGCTAAGCAACTAACAGACTACCAAGATGATGATGGTCAAGCTATAAGTAACCTCATTTTTAGAGGAACGGATGAAATCATTTTCGTCCGGGGTGGGGCACCAAATCGGAGAGGTGAAATTCCTAATCCTACCAGCGACGCCACAGCTCCCAAACGTGAGCTTTGGGCGGTCAAAACGGAAGGCGGTATACCAAGACTCTTAGGCGTAGGTAGTTCACCGGCACTTTCACCGGACCATAATAGCCTTGCTTATATCAGAGGCGGCCAAGTTTGGCTGCAAAACCTTGGAGATAGTACGAAAGGTCGGCAATTGTTCCGCATTCGTGGAGGAGCTAATAGTATTCGATGGTCTCCTAATACGGAAGAAAAGAAGCTCGCCTTCGTAAGTAATAGAGGGGATCATAGTTATGTCGGGGTTTATGATTTTGAAAATACAATTATTACTTATTTATCGCCATCGGTCGATCGTGATCAAAGCCCGGTTTGGTCGCCAGATGGTGCGAAACTCGCTTTCATTCGTGAACCCAACGAGAAAACGCGCCTACCCTTTGCCCCCCGTCGTACCGCATTCCCTTGGTCAATCCAATTGGCCGATATGAGTACAGGGGCGGTATCACAATTGTGGCAAGCCAATGCAGGCGTAGGCAGTGCTTTCCGAAATATCTCGGCTAATAATCAACTGTTTTGGGGCGCGGATAACCATATTGTCTTTCCTTGGGAAGGACAGGGTTGGACGCACCTTTACACCATCGATACGGAAGGAGGCAAAGCGGTCTGCCTGACGCCAGGAGAAGCGGAAGTACAATTTGCTTCCCTCTCACCTAAAGGAGATTATATACTTTACTCCTCTAATCAAGGAGATATAGATCTGTCTCTTATACACATCTGGCGCTGCCGAC
>CAJXUM010001505.1 GCA_913060855.1 uncultured Lewinella sp.
GTATAAGAGACAGGTTCCGGGGATTGCGAAGACCTTAACCGCCAAATTAATGGCGCAAACCCTGGAGGTGGATTTTTCAAGAATCCAGTTTACCCCTGACTTAATGCCTAGTGACGTGATCGGCACCACGGTATTCAATATGCAAACCTCCGAATTCTCTTTCAATGAGGGTCCCGTGTTTGCCAATTTCGTTTTGATCGATGAAATCAACCGCGCACCCGCCAAAACCCAAGCGGCTCTTTTTGAGGTCATGGAAGAACACCAAGTAACGGTTGATGGTCAGACCTACCCTATGTCCTTTCCTTTCTTCGTCATGGCGACCCAGAACCCAATAGAACAGGAAGGCACTTACAAATTGCCCGAAGCACAATTGGATCGCTTCCTGGTAAAAATCAATCTAGACTACCCCAGCTTATCCGAAGAGATGGCTATTCTTCAGCGATTCCGCAATGACTTTAAGGTGGATCACAAAAAAGTAGCGCAAGTTTTTTCTGCTGAGCAGTTGCAAGCTTGTCAAGCGCTCGTAGAACAGGTTCACATCAAGGATGAGTTACTACAATATATTGCAAACATCACTCATAATACGCGCAATAACGGAGACCTTTTCCTAGGCGCTTCCCCTCGAGCTTCTCTTTCCATTCTCAAAATGGCTAAGGCTACGGCAGCAATGGCTGGCCGCGACTTCGTTACCCCTGATGACATCCAGTACGTCGCTTACCCCGTTCTAAATCACCGGATCATATTGACCCCGGAACGAGAAATGGAGGGCTTCAGCACGAAAGATGTCATCAAGGATATCATTCAAAAAATAGAAGTCCCTCGTTAATCAAATCGCAGGTTGCCAATATTAGAGGCAATACCGATACGAATGCCAAAATCGAGGTATTTCCCGTCCTGAAAAGCAGTGGCAGCCTCAATCCTGAATATTCGGAATATATTATCGATCGAATATCCGACTTCAAAATACTGCTGCGAAGTCGGTGTATATAAATGATTCACGAAGATATTTTCTTTGATGCCCAACAACCATACCTCTGGTATCTGGGTCACCAAAAACTTTCTAAACTGATAATGCAATTGTGTCGCTACAAATTCATCTTTCGTACTGTGGCGGTAATAATCCAAGAGGCGGAAGCTTCCTGCAGGATTGATAGTCGCCAAAACGGTACGATTCCCTTGAAAATGCTTGAAATCGGCAAAGCCCACATAGTCATTATACAGAAATACCCCAGCATTGACTTTCATATGGATATGACTACCCGCACCTACTCGAAAATCATGTTCAAAAGACCCCTCGATAACACCAAAATCTACTTGGCTATCTAAGATATTCGGGATTCCTCCTCGGTATTGTAAGGAAATGGTAGGAGTAGGTCCATCCATTAGCCGTTTCTTGCCATTATAGATTCTGTATTTTTGCCAAGGTTTGGCCTTAATACCAATCCTGAAATGAAAGGCTTTTTCTTGGTTGGGAAAAGGATAAGTCGCTTCTGAATTAATCGGTAGGTTGGTGTCATACACCCGGTCATCTCTATTAAACCAGGTCTGACTAGTGTTATTGAATAACAAATTCCGATTCTCCCAATTAACGGCTATGCTCAGGTTGACATCCCCTTTAAGTTTATGACTCAGGCCCAGGCCGAGATACTCCTTTTCATATATTTTCAAGAAATTCTGCTCATACAATAAGGTAGAGAACGTATTGATAAATTCACTGATCGGATTGTTCCGGTTATACTGTGAAATATAGCGTCCTCCTTCTATTGCAAACGCACTACGCCTCAGTCGAGGACCATAGGTAATGTTGTAACGTCCTTTGGCTGAAAACTTGTCCCGTGCAAAAGAATATCGGGGCGTGAAGGTAAAACGACTAACGGTTTTGTCTGTTCTTACGCGGTAGGATAGATTTGTTTTAACACTGTAGCCTTCTACTGGATTAAATCGGATACCCATCAATGGCGTCTCGTAATTCAATCGCTTATTTTTTCCCATACTATAGGAATTCCCCAGTAAGACGTCCTCCAATTGGAAAGCACTTTTTCGCTTGCGGTTACCGCCAAAGGTCTGCGTAGAGTCTCTTTTCGCCTCTTCTTTGTCCTTTCTTTCCAGGCTATCCATCATCACATAGCCTTTTACCTCATATTCTGTGAGCGGAACGGGTCTTATTTCATCCCAATAGGTCACATCTCGTTTTTTAGCCATGGAATCGACCGTATACGTTCGTTCCATCACTACTTCGGGCTCTTTTCGTTCTTTTCGCTGTCTCTTATACACATCTCCGAGCCCACGAGACCGAGGCTGATCTCG
>CAJXUM010001506.1 GCA_913060855.1 uncultured Lewinella sp.
TCTACACTATCCTCTTCGTCGGCAGCGTCAGATGTGTATAAGAGACAGCTACATATGTAGGCTATTTTCAAACAAGCTTTCTATCAAAAAAATACTAAAATACAGCAAAATGAAAAACAGTTCTTTATTTGTTTTACTACTAACATTAACGCTTGCCTGGGGCTGCGGTGACTCGGCGACATCATCTGTCGAAACAGCGGCCGCTCAAGCAGCAGAAACAGCTATGGAAGCTACAGAAACCAATAAAAAACAACTGCGACATGTTGTTTTGTTCAAATTCAAGGAAACTTCATCTGAAGCGGATATCAAATCGGTAGAAGCGGCATTCACCGCCTTGCCTACTAAGATTCCTCAGATTAAAGGATATGAATGGGGGACGAACAATAGTCCAGAAGGTTTGGACAAGGGGTTTACGCATTGCTTCTTCTTGAGCTTTGATAGCGAAGAAGATCGAGCGATCTATCTCCCACATCCTGATCATAAGGCGTTTGGTACGGTCCTGGGGCCACACTTGGAAGATGTGTTAGTGCTTGATTATTGGACGACTGATTAGACTATCCATTTTGGTGATTGAAGCTTCGGGTGAGCTGAGCAGTTCATGTCTGCTTTATGTGCCTGTCTCTTCAATCACCAACGAATGGTAGGCTTAGGTGAATGAGTTACTTCCACTACAACAGCTATTATCTCCACTACAACCGGCTGTAAGGTGCATCAATTTATAACCAATAAGATCCATAGGAAATCGATATGGCCAAAAAAAAGCCAAACGAGCAAGAAGCCATTCAAAAAGATCCCTTGAGACAAAGTCATTGGGAAGAGCTGAAGCGTAGATATGAATTGATTCTACAGTCGGCAGGAGTAGGCATCTATGGTTTGGACACCCAAGGCCACACCACTTTTGCCAATAAAGCGGCGGCTGAAATGATCGGTTGGGAACTCGAAGACCTAGTCGGAAAGTCTCAGCACGATATTTTACACCATTCAAAGGCCGATGGCACGGCTTATCCAAAGGAGCAGTGCCCGATCTATGCCGCTTTCAATGATGGCCAGGTACACCAAGTAGAGGATGAGGTCTTTTGGCGAAAGGATGGTTCTTGTTTCCCGATCGAATATACAAGCACACCGATAAAGGGTGAGGAGGACGAAATCTTAGGTGCTGTTGTTATCTTCAAAGATATTACCGAACGGAAAAAAGGAGAAAAGGCCTTACAATTGGCCAATGCTGATTTACTACAGGCTCTGGGTGAAGTGAAAGAATTGAAGCAACAATTGGAACAAGAGAATGAATATCTCTTGCAAGAACTCAAGATTTCTAAGAATTTTGAAGAGATTATTAGTCAAAGTGAAAAATTTAAACTCGTTCTCCAAGAACTGGAACAGGTTGCTCCAACGGATGCGACGGTGTTGATCCTAGGAGAATCAGGGACAGGTAAAGAATTAGTCGCTCGTGCTGTTCATAATCTTTCAACACGCGAGCATCGCCCTTTGGTAAAGGTGAATTGTGCCACTTTGCTGGCCAATTTGATTGAAAGCGAACTGTTTGGGCATGAAAGAGGAGCCTTTACTGGGGCGCTACAAAGGAAGATTGGGCGCTTCGAATTAGCAGATGGAGGGACGATCTTTTTAGATGAGATTGGAGAAATGCCGATTGATCTGCAGGCCAAATTACTGCGGGTTTTGCAAGAAGGCGAGTTTGAGCGATTGGGCAATCCGAAGACGATGACGGTTAATGTCCGGGTAATCGCAGCTACTAATAGAAACCTGGAACAGGCTATCGATAAGGGCGAGTTTAGAGAAGACCTGTATTATCGACTCAACGTTTTCCCCGTACAACTCCCACCTTTGCGTGATCGCAAAGAAGATATTCCGATACTGGTGCAGCATTTTCTCAAACGTTTTACTAAAAAATTTGGAAAGGAGCCTTTGTTAGTCACCAAGAAAGTAATCAATGAACTGACTGCCTACCCATGGCCAGGCAATATCAGAGAGCTAGAGAATATTATTGAACGAGCCGTGATCATCAGCAAGGCCGGTAAATTAGATTTAGGGCATTCTTTGCCGAAGACCGGGCGGCAATCGCAGCGATCTCAGTTTCCGACCCTGGAAGAATTAGAACGAGCGCATATTTTGAAAACACTGAAGTATACGCACTGGAAAGTCAGTGGGGATAACGGGGCAGCACAACTTCTGGGATTGAAACGCACCACTTTAGAAGCAAGAATGAAGAAATTAAATATTGAGCGCCCATTCTAAATGCCAATATATTGGCCTGTCTCTTATACACATCTGACGCTGCCGACGAAGAGG
>CAJXUM010001507.1 GCA_913060855.1 uncultured Lewinella sp.
TACACTATCCTCTTCGTCGGCAGCGTCAGATGTGTATAAGAGACAGGAACAAAGAGAGCAGTTTATCCAACAACCCAAATTATCGGATGAACTATTAAGTGTAGGGCGCTTCCCCGTGGATGACGACTTGCCACCACATGAGATTTCCGCCATGAGTATAGTCTGCAATGTCATTATGAGCTTTGATGAGACCATTGTGAAACGATAACAACTAGCATAAGATGAAACTATCAGACATCATAGATGCCCACAAACAGCCGGATGTAGAACATGGATTATCTATTAATAGGCGCCATTTTCTAGCCAAGGCGGGAATGGGACTGGGCGGAATGGCCCTGGCTTCTCTGATCAACCCGGTCCAATCATTTGGAGGGGTAAATCCGCTCATCGGGGCAAGCAGTAAAAATGGCCTGAATCGGCTAGCGCCTAAAGCCAAAAGAGTCATTTATCTTTTTCAAAGTGGAGGGCCGTCTCAACTGGATCTTTTTGACCCTAAACCCATGTTGAACAAGATGAATGGCGAAGAATTGCCGGAGTCGGTGCGGAAGGGGCAGCGAGTGACCGGCATGACAGCTGGGCAAAAGTCATTTCCCTTAGCAGGGACGCAGTTTGATTTTCAACAGCATGGTAAATCAGGCGCTTGGATGAGCAGCCTGATGCCTTATACGGCTCAGATAGCGGACGAATTGTGCTTCATTAAAAGCATGCACACCGAGGCCATTAATCATGATCCTGCTATCACTTTTTTCCAAACCGGATCGCAGCAACCAGGACGGCCCTGTATTGGTTCGTGGTTGAGTTATGGCTTGGGAAGTGCCAATAAAAACTTGCCTGAGTTTTGCGTATTGCTTTCTAAAGGAAGTGGATTTGCGGCAGCGCAGCCCTTGTATTCTCGATTATGGGGCAGTGGCTTTTTGCCCTCTTTGCATCAAGGGGTGCAGTTTCGGGCGGGAAAGGATGCGGTACTCTACTTAAATAATCCTCCTGGAGTTTCCGATAGTACGCGCAGGTCCTCACTAGATTACTACCAGAAAATACAACAGCTGCGGTATGAAAGCGAGCAAGATGCTGAAATCCAAAGCCGGATGGCACAGTACGAAATGGCCTACCGGATGCAGACCTCCATCCCTGAAGTAACAGACATCTCCAAAGAACCAGACTACATTTTTGATCTATATGGCCCAGAATCGAGAATTCCAGGCACCTATGCTGCCAATTGCCTATTGGCTAGACGGCTGGCCGAAAGTGGCGTAAATTTTATCCAATTGTACCATAGGGGCTGGGACCAGCATCACAACCTCCCCAAACAAATTGGAGGACAATGCCAGGACACCGACCAGGCCTCTACCGCCCTGGTGCTGGACCTGAAACAGCGAGGTTTGTTAGAAGATACCGTGGTAGTCTGGGGCGGAGAATTTGGCCGATCGAATTACTCGCAAGGGACCCTGACAAGTACCAATTATGGAAGAGATCATCATCCAAAATGTTTCACCATTTGGATGGCCGGAGCGGGTGTCAAAAAAGGGGTTAGTTACGGTGAAACCGACGAATTTGGCTATAATATCATCAAAGACCCCGTACATGTTCATGATTTTCAGGCTACCTTGATGCATTTGCTGGGGTTTGATCACGAACAACTTACCTTCAAGCACCAAGGGCGACGATATCGCCTGACGGATGTGCATGGGAAGGTGGTGAAGGAGTTGTTGGCGTAACTCATCATTAATCGGTACAAAAGCACTTACTTTTTATCACTCCTTTTTCTTTGGAATCACTATTTCCCAGTCATCCGTACGAAATGCGGAAGCCGGTAATCCTTCGGTATTGAATAGATTGGGTTCGGCGATATTGCTCCAGGCAAAACGAACGGCTATAGGGGCTTTGACTTTTTTGCTGGACACTTCAATTGTATTGCCCGTTATTTTGGCTTTGGCCGGTACGAAAAGCTGGTCGGCACCTGCTATTTCGAAATGGGTCAAATCACCGTCTTTGGCTACCAGGCCTTTTTCCGCATGATCGAAAAATAGCTTAATTTTTTGGCCTTCCTTTTTCATTTCTTTGTACACCGGACCGGAATAAGCAATATCCATTTTTCCATAGGTCTTGGCCAAGGCCCACTGTGCCAATCGATAACCGACGTCTTGTTTATTAGTAGGATGGATATTATCAATATTCCCGATATCGCTGATGACCACCATTCCCGTATAGGGGACAGACATGGACTTGAGCTGGGCTTCCCTTAACAGGACACCTATATAACTGTCTCTTATACACATCTCCGAGCCCACGAGACCGAGGCTGATCTCG
>CAJXUM010001508.1 GCA_913060855.1 uncultured Lewinella sp.
GGGCTCGGAGATGTGTATAAGAGACAGCACTGCCACCACTACGGCATCGTAATTTGTGGATTTATTATCGATCAACGCCAAGTTGTACTCATGGGCGACCTCATTGGGTGAGGCGTGCGGATCGGTAATGTGGACATTGATTGAGTATCGCATCAATTCCCGGGCCAAATCGGCTACTTTGGAGTTGCGAATATCTGATACATTTTCTTTGAAGGTAATGCCCTTCATCAATACCTTGCATTCGCTGGGGTTCTTCCCGGCTTTAATCAGGATCTGCACCAATCGTTTGGCAATAAAGTCGGGCATTTCATCATTGATTCGGCGCCCGCTGGTAATCACTTGAGCATTGTAGCCGAGTTGATTGGCTTTGTGCAAAAGATAATAGGGGTCTACACCAATACAGTGGCCACCTACTAAACCTGGCGAAAACTTCAAGAAATTCCATTTAGTACCCGCCGCCTCTAATACTGCGTTGGTATCGATATCCATGCGATCGAAAATAATGGCCAGCTCATTCATCAGGGCAATATTCAAATCGCGTTGGGTGTTTTCGATCACCTTGGCGGCTTCGGCTACTTTGATAGAAGCAGCCTTGTAAACGCCGGCAATAATCACCTCGCTATATACCTTGGCAATCTCCTCAAGGGCTTCGGCATCATTACCCGAAACAATCTTGAGTATCTTTTCAACCGTATGTTCTTTATCTCCTGGATTGATTCGCTCTGGGGAGTAACCAACTTTAAAATCTGTACCGAATTTTAAACCAGATTCTTCTTCTAGTACTGGCACACAGTCCTCTTCTGTACAACCTGGGTAGACCGTCGATTCATAGATGACGTAGTCTCCCTGCTTGAGTATCTTACCGATATTTTTACTAGCACTTAAGACCGGTCGGAGATCGGGTGCTTTTTGTTCGCTAACGGGTGTAGGAACGGCAATAATATGAAATTGAGCGGCTTTGAGGTCTTCGTAATTGTGCGTAAAGACGATATCCTTATCAGCAAAAGCTTCTGCCTCTAGTTCTTTGGAAGGATCTATTCCCTTCTTCATCATGGCCACTCGCTCCTCACTAATATCAAAGCCTATTACTTTAAATCGTTTGGCAAGGATAAGTGCAAGAGGAAGGCCCACATAGCCTAATCCTGTTACGGAAATTTGCTGTTTTTTCTCAATTAATTCTTGATACATAGCTGCTTTCGTGAATAATTAGTGACAGTTAATGATTCGTGACAGTTTAAGGGGGACTAATTATTCTTTCATCAAAAAGATTGCCTTTAAGCAAAGAATTTTTTAACTGCTTGGCAGATAAATGCCAAAGCTGCCTCATCTAATTCCGTGTGCATGGGCAAAGATATCACAGACTCACATAGGGCTTCCGTTACCGGTAAATCCTGGAAGTCTGCGGGTATTAAAGCCTTGTAGGCATTTTGTTTGTATAAGGGAACTGGGTAGTAGATCATGCTGGGCACGCCTTCTGCTTTTAAGTGGACCGCTAAGTCATCTCTTTTTCCATTTTTCACCAATAAAGTATATTGATGAAAAACATGACTTGAATTGGCCTGTCGAACCGGAACTTGTAAAGCCGAGACACTACCTAAGTGCTCATCATAATAGGCCGCCGCTTTTTGGCGGGCCGCTGCATATTGGTCTAAATGTCGAAGCTTTATCTCCAGTATCGCTGCCTGCATGGCATCCAATCGACTATTTACGCCGATGGCATCATGGTAATATCGTTTAACCTGACCGTGGTTGGCCATCATGGCACATTTGGGACCAAGTTCATCGTCATTTGTATACAAAGCGCCACCATCTCCATAAGCCCCCAAATTCTTGGAAGGGTAGAAGGAGGTGCAGCCGATATGGCCTAGGGTACCCGTTTTTTGAACACTTCCATCAGCTAGAATATAATCCGCTCCAATGGCTTGTGCATTATCCTCTACCACCCAGATGCCATGTTTGTTGGCTACCTGCATAATGGCTTCCATATCACAACTTTGTCCAAAAAGATGGACAGGCACTACTGCTTTTGTCTTGGGGGTGATAGCAGCTTCTAGTATGTCGGCTGTAAGATTAAAGGTGTGAGGGTCCACATCCACCATAACCGGAGTGAGTCGCAGCAAAGCGATCACCTCAGCTGTAGCTACATAAGTGAAAGCAGGTACAATTACCTCATCGCCGGGCTGCAGTTCCAGCGCCATCAAGGCGATTTGGAGCGCATCAGTACCGTTGGCACAAGGAATGACATGTTTGGCACCTGTCTCTTATACACATCTGACGCTGCCGACGAAGAGGATAGTGGAGATCT
>CAJXUM010001509.1 GCA_913060855.1 uncultured Lewinella sp.
CACTATCCTCTTCGTCGGCAGCGTCAGATGTGTATAAGAGACAGATTTATCGCTGCGAGTTTTAAACTTGCTGGGTGATCGATTACGTCAAGTTGAAAATCGATTAGAATCCTTGATATTTAAGGACGCCCGACGTCGAATTATCGACTTTTTGAAAGAAAGTGCCTCTCGACAAGGTAAGCGGGTAGGATATGAAATGTTGATCAAGCATAGTCTAACACAGCAGGATATAGCCAATATAACAGGAACTTCTCGGCAAACCGTCACTTCGGTTTTGAATGACCTACGGCGGGCCAATCTTATTTATTTCAACAGAAGAAGTATTCTGATTCGTGACCTGGCCAAATTGAGCTAAGATGTAACGTTATTTATATTTGATAGATGATCGAAAGCCGTACCGATGGAATGTCCCGTCGGTACGGCTTTTGTTTGGGCCTTCTAATTACTTACCTTCGCTTTGATTCTCGCTCATACCATAATTCTTAGATGGATTAGTATACTCAAACGATGGAAAACAAAGATAAACCCACCTGGCTTCAAATACTTGAGGCAGAAAGCTGGCAGGCGGAGATGTTGGTCTCTGGTGTAGCCATTTACGGCTCCCTAATGCTACCTGACCTCATAAAAAGCCTGATTGACAAGGCACTACTGTGGCTTCCAGAAGAGTCCCTTGACATCACCTATTTCATCTTCTGGTACCTGACGATTTGTTCTTCTGCTTTGATCTTATCTTTCATTCTGCATTTTGTACTCCGCGCCCTCTGGATCGGTATGATTGGCTTAGTGTCGGTTTTTCCCGGAGGAATTAACAGAGATACCGATTATCACAGCGAACATTTTCTAGCGCAGCTATTTGAGGAGTTTCCTGATGTCAATGGATTCAATCGACGGCTGGATGACTTCTGTAGTTTGATTTTTGGAACAACTTTCGGGGTGGTGATGATGATTGGATCGATTAGCCTTTTATTGACATTAAACTTATTATTATCCATTCTTTTATCCTCTTTTTTACCGATACCTGTCCACATTATATTCAGCTTTTTAATGTTTATTTTGATGGTACCCATGCTGCTTTCTGGCTTGCTCAATAATAAACGTTTGCGCGAGAAAGAATGGGTGAAGAGAATACACTTTACGCTGGCCATTAAGGTATTTGGAAGAGTCATGTATAATGTCTTTTATGAACCGGGCTATTATATCTTGTATACCCTCCTCACCAATTTCAAGCGGACAAAAGTAGGACTTTGGGGCATGGCGGGCTTTTTCATTATTATGTTGGTATCTATACCCGTATTTATCAATTCGAACGTCATGCAATTGCAGGAAGATAACTTCTTCCGTATAGGTGAAACAGATGATCGCATTGCGGTAGAAAACTATGAAGATCAGCGCCAAGCTGGCCGGGCGATTCTTGTTCCATTATTGCCTTCCGATATTATCGAAGGGGAGGTACTCCGCGTTTTTATACCCATGAGTAGGCGAGAAAAGGTATTGGTTAACTCCTATTGTAAAGCCTATCAAGAAGACGAATCTCTTTCTCGTTTGGAAAATGAGCGAAAACGCAGGAACCATATCAAAGATTGTCGTGCTCGCTATTACGAGATTTTTGTCAATGAAACTAAATACGAAGAAGTAGATTTTTTCAGGCATACACACGCTAATGCAGGAGAAGAAGGGCTCATTATGTACCTGCCGACTGCAGACTTTACCAAAGGTGTCAATCGATTGAGGATTGTTCATTTATACACCAATGATGAAGGAGAGAAAAAGGAAAGTATGATTCCCTTTTGGTTTGTAAAAGGCGAGACAGAGCAAGACTAGGCAGGCATTTCAATAGGCTTAAAATAATTTACTTTTCAAGACAAGAAATTGTTTAATCCAACGTTTTTGGTTAAATTCGCCTAGTATAGAGAATTGTACGGATTGATATTGTAATACCCAAAAAAAGGCTAACAGTTGCTGGAATGAGGCATTTTTTCCTAGAACGACATTTGCGGAAAATTGAAAAAGAAGCAAATGATGATTTGCTTATGATCATAGAAGCAGGGCCTCAGTATTATACCAATCAGGAGCTATATCACTTGCTTGACAAGTTAGGATTACAGGAGTACGAAGTCCTACAATTCAACCGAAAGCTCTTCATTATCTTAGCCAGTGTATCTCTTTGGATGATTCTTTTAGTGGCCTCTCATGCACTTGGATTATCTTGGTTAGCAGGTGTGATGACGGTCTTAGTTCTCTCCTTTATCCTAGCCCTGTCTCTTATACACATCTCCGAGCCCACGAGACCGAGGCTGATCTCG
>CAJXUM010001510.1 GCA_913060855.1 uncultured Lewinella sp.
AGATCAGCCTCGGTCTCGTGGGCTCGGAGATGTGTATAAGAGACAGCCCTTCGTTTGACCCTTGAATTGGGGTTCGGGTACTTTCACGGATACAACAGCGGTGAGACCTTCTCTAAAGTCTTCACCTGACACCTTAAATTTTAGCTTTTTGAACATGCCGTTGTCTTCCGCATATTTTGAAAATACACGGTTAACAGCACGTCTAAAACCATTCACGTGGGTACCTCCCTCTCGGGTATTGATATTATTAACAAAAGAGAAAATACTTTCCTTAAACGTAGTATTGTAGTGCATCGCCACTTCAACCTCGACATTGTCTTCCTTACCCATAACATGGATCGGTTGATCAATGAGTCGCTGTTTCCCTGCATCCAGGTATTCAACGAATTCTCTTAACCCACCCTCTGAGTAAAAATCTTCTGTTTTGAAAGCTCCGTTCTCGTCTTTTTCCCGCTCATCAGTTAAGTTGAGTTTCAATCCCTTGTTGAGGTAAGAAAGTTCCTTAAGACGAACAGCTAGTATATCGTAATTGTACACTACGCTTTCAAAGATAGTGGCATCGGGCATGAAAGTAATCCAAGTGCCATTCTCAGTCGATTCGCCAACAACATCTACGGTAGTTTGCGGCTTTCCTTCAGAATATTCTTGGACAAATATTTTTCCTTCTCTATGCACTTCGGCCTTCATGTGTGAAGAAAGGGCATTTACACATGATACCCCTACACCGTGCAAACCACCGGATACTTTATAGGTGTCTTTGTCAAATTTTCCACCGGCATGCAGGACGGTCATAACTACCTCTAAGGCAGACTTTTGTAGTTTTTTGTGCATCCCTGTTGGAATACCACGACCATCATCTTTTACGGTAATAGAATTGTCTTTATGAATAATAACATCAATCTGGGAGCAATACCCTGCCAAGTGCTCATCGATTGAATTATCGACTACCTCCCAAACCAAATGATGGAGGCCTTTTGTATCTGTACTACCGATGTACATTCCAGGCCTTTTCCGCACTGCTTCTAGTCCTTCAAGGGCCTGGATATTATTAGCACCGTAGTTCCCGTCTCCTGTCTTTACCTGCTCTTGTTCTTTTAGTTCATCCATTCGGCAAAGATACGAAAAATAGCCTGTTTTTTATAGTTTAAAAGCAGGCGTAATTTCTCTTTTAAAGCCATAAAATGAGCACTTAGAAAAGCTTTCTGCTTTGGAATCGTCCGAAATCAAATTTGAGTTGTTCTTAATACACGATATCAGTAGGTTTATTGCTATTTTTGCGACCTTGAAAATGTTATATGGAATTAATAATTACGAGTATAGAGGATTTGGTGAAAGTTGCCAATAAGTTGTTGCAATTTGCGGGCGAACGGAGAATCATGGCCTTTTCGGGAGAAATTGGAGCAGGTAAAACCACCCTAATCCAACAACTTTGTGCCAAGTTGGGAGTCAAAGAGTCGGTTACTAGTCCTACTTTTGCCCTGGCTAATGTGTACACTACCGCTGAGTATGGAGAGATTTATCATTTAGATCTTTACAGGCTAAAGAATAAACAAGAAGCGCTAGATATTGGTATAGAAGAATACCTCTATGAAGACCGCTATTGTTTCATCGAATGGCCTGAAGTTATTAGCGATTCATTGCCAGATGACCTGGTTCATATAAGCATTGAATTGCTAGAGAATTCCCGCAGAAAAATTGTATTTTTGTAGACTATGAGTGAAAAGGAGAAAAGGATACCTATCCCTAAAATTTTTACTGAAAGCCAGTATTTGACCCAACCGGAGATGCTTCCGATAAAGCAGCGAGCCAGTAAGTTATTTATTGGTATCCCTAAGGAGGTAACGATCCAAGAGCATAGAGTCGCATTGGTACCTTCTTCCGTTTCGACTTTGGTAGCTAGAGGGCATCGGGTAGTAGTGGAAACAGGCGCAGGAGAGAAATCCAATTTTTCAGATCATGATTTTTCGGAAGCAGGGGCGGAAATTGCCTATAGCTCCGAACAAGTATACAAGGCGAAAGTCATTTTAAAAGTAGCGCCACCTACCTTGGATGAGATTGAATTGATGCATCCTAATCAAATTCTAATTTCGCCGCTTCAATTGCCCATTATTTCAGGGGATTATATTAATCGCTTACGCCAAAAACGAGTAATCGCTTTGGCGATGGAGTACATCAAGGATGAGTTCGAAACCTTCCCAGTTGTACGTATCATGAGCGAAATGGCAGGAACCAGCGCCATTCTTACCGCAGCAGAGCTCCTGTCTCTTATACACATCTCCGAGCCCACGAGACCGAGGCTGAT
>CAJXUM010001511.1 GCA_913060855.1 uncultured Lewinella sp.
CAGCCTCGGTCTCGTGGGCTCGGAGATGTGTATAAGAGACAGCCACTATTCTTCATTGCCGTCAGGTATTCAGGATCTTGCACTGCTACCCGGATCGTAGAGTCCAAAGTAGCTCTAATATCAGCCGGTAAATCTGGGGGGCCACAAATAGCTACCCAACCTCCTACGCTCCAATCTAATCCATATTCTTTTAGCGTAGGTACATCCGGAAACTCAGGTAAGCGTTCATCTGACATAACCGCCAGGGTTTTAACCTGCCCCGCTTGGCGTAAAGCATCCACCTCTGATAAAGCGGCCGTCACGACATCGACTCCGCCGGCAAGCAATTCCTGCAAGGCCGGGGCCGCTCCTTGGCTCGGCACCCAAGGCATCGCCGACTCCTCCAGTCCCGCCGCCTTCAAGAACCCCATGCGCGCCAAATCCCAAATCCCTGACTTTGCGGTCCCGGAAGCTTGTAATTCACCGGGCTTAGCACGGATAGCGGCCAATAAATCTGGGAGAGAATCCCAGGGCGCATCAGCACGTACCGTCACTGCAGCAGGGTTATTGACCAAGAGGGCCAAAGGCGTATAATTTTGATAGGTGAGATCAGTGATGCCAGTATGATGTAGTAAAGTAATATCTACGGTAACGGCGCCTAAGGTATAGCCATCGGCTCGGGCTTGAGAAATAGCTAAATGCCCTACCACACCACCTCCACCGGTTCGATTAACCACATTGACGGGTTGGCCCATCACTTTTTGCCATACTGCACTTGCCATTCTAGAGGACATATCGGTCATCCCTCCTGCCGACCAGGGTACGATGAAACTAATCGGTTTGGTCGGATAGGTCTTTTGTGTTCCATCGGGGTCACCACATTGTGTAAGGCCCAATAGAAGACCACAAAGCACTAAGCCAGCTGCTAATCGAGATGCATTCTTTACAAACATTATTCTCTAGTTTTTACCAATTTGTAATCGAGCCATCAGGTCGTACGAAAGTAGGGACCGTCTTGACATATTCTGTGTATTCGCCTATTAACTCCGCTTTTGTGGGGTCGAAAGTGACGCCCAGACCGGGTCGTTGATTAGGCCATAATTTTCCATCCTTGAAATCTAGATATTCTGGGAGGTGCGCTTCTTCTCTAGGTTTTGCCCCTAGTATTTCCATCAGTACCACTCCAGATGATGAACCGCATGCATGCACCAAGGCCGCAGTAGCGATTGGTCCTGTAAAATGGGGAACCAAGCCAATATAATGCGTTTCACAAAGTGCGGCTATTTTTTTGAATTCTGTTATTCCTCCTGTATTGGGGAGTGTGAGGCGGGAATAATCCATTAAGTTCTCTTCAATTAAAGGTCGGATATCCCATTTATCTCCAAAATGTTCTCCTACTGCGATGGGTACGTTAACCTTTTGGCGCACCTGGCGGTATAAGAGCTTATTCTCCGAGCGAATTAAATCCTCTACAAATAGCGGATCTAAGTCTTCGATCAAGGCGCACAATCGTACGGCATGTTGTATATCCAATCGAGTATGGCAGTCAATCGCCCAATCCCCCTCCTCTCCTACTCCTTCCTTAATCTCTTCACAAGCCTTGACCGAATCTTTGATTTGTCGATCTTGGTCATACACGCCATCTTTCCCATCGGCCCCATGAAATCGATAAGCTCGAAAGCCTGCTTCAATGCAAGCCCTGGCGGTGTCCTTTAAGTTACCTTTTGAGGGAAAGCCTGTGCTATAGCATTCAATATGATCCCGAGTTAGTCCGCCCAATAGCTCATAAACGGGTACGCCCAAGGCTTTGCCTTTTATATCCCATAAGGCCATATCAATGGCTCCTAAAGCATGAATTTTTTCTCGACCTGGTGGATAGAAATAGGCCCTGTACATGAACTGCCAAAGGTGCTCAATTTGTAAAGCGTTTTTGCCAATAACTAAGCCCGCCAGTTGCTCGATCATATCCTTAGAACCACCTTCTCCGATGCCTGTAATGCCCTGGTCAGTCTCTACGACTACGATACCATTACTTTGGTTGAACGTAGATTTATGTCGAGGTGATTTATAGTATTTGATCTTGGTAATGATGAGCGGGGAGAGTCCCTTAGGACGGGGAGAGTCCTGTGCTGCAGCGATAGTTGGCAAGCCGGCAATGGCCAGTCCGCCCAAGGATTTATGGATAAAGCCTCTACGCTTCATAAGCTTTGTTTAAATGGTTCTTCGTTTCTATCCCCGCTTTGAAGTGGTTTGAGAAAGCCGCTGGTCACTTCATATCCTGTCTCTTATACACATCTCCGAGCCCACGAGACCGAGGC
>CAJXUM010001512.1 GCA_913060855.1 uncultured Lewinella sp.
CGGAGATGTGTATAAGAGACAGCCCTAAAAGGGGTGGACCTTACCAGCGCCAGTTTAGGAATTAAAGTCGTAAATACAAGAGGTTTTAACAGTACCGCCCCGGTCAGAATTTTACAAACCATTGATGGTGTTGACAATGCTTCTCCCAGTGTCAACTTTGCCCTGGGTAATTTCTTGGGTTCCTCCGAATTAGATCTTCGAAGCGTAGATCTCATCTTTGGGGCAAGTTCTGCTTTTTATGGCCCTAATGCCTTTAATGGTGTCATAAAAATGGATTCTAAGGATCCATTTTACACTAAAGGCCTTTCCGCCTTTATAAAAAGTGGCGAGCGAAATATTCTTGAATCTGGCTTTCGTTGGGCTGATGCCATCAAGAATAAGAACAACCAGGATGTTTTTGCCTATAAGATCAATTTCTCCTACTTATCAGCTGATGACTGGGAAGCCACCAACTATGCGCCCATTGACTCTTCTCGCGTTCCAGCCTCCCATTACGCTGGCTTTGACGCCGTCAATATACATGGCGATGAATATGACGCCGCATTTGATCTGAACAAAGTAGCGCCATGGTCGACCAGAGGGATGACCTCCTTTTACCGAAATGGATACCAGGAAAGTGAACTACTGGAGTACACGACAGAAAATTACAAAGCCAATATGTCGCTCAACCTCCGACTTAATCCTTCGCAGGGTTCGGAGTCTCCAGAATTGATCTGGGCCAACAATTTCAGTCAAGGAAGTACCATTTTTCAAGGCTCTGCCCGATTCAGGTTGATTGATGTTCGTTATTTGACATCCAAAGTCGAATTGAGGAAAAGAAACAAGTATTTTTTGCGAGCGTATGTGACAGCTGATAATGTCGGGGATACCTATAATCCTTTTGCCACCGCACAAAAGTTGAATGAAGCCGCTAAAAGCAATGAGCTATGGGCCAGCCTTTATACCGATGCCTGGCTCAGTAACTTCGGACAACAGGCAGTTGAACTAGGCTACCCTTTACTTGAAATCATAAATGGGCAACCGGTCTATGACGTTGAAGCGCGGGATGCTTTTTTTGCCGATCCAGACATACAGGATTTGCTAGCTAGTTGGCACCGGCAAACGACAGCCATTGTTAACAATTCGTCAGAACAAGGTACCAGCGCATTTTTGAGGCCCGGCACCCCAGAATTCCAGCGGGAATTTGACCGCATTACCTCTACTTTGACATCCGAAGGTGGTTCAAAGTTTTACACCAATTCAGAAGTTTATCATGTCCAAGGGGAGTATATTTTCAACCCCAGCTTTTTCGATAAAATCACCGTGGGCGGGAGCTTCCGGCGTTATACCCCTGATACAAGAGGGACCATCTTTGCAGACACTACCGAATTCATCAACATCACCAACCAGGAATTTGGCTTGTATGCAGGAGTAGAACAGGCATTTTTCAATGACAAATTGACCTTTTCGGTAACGGCTAGAGTTGATAAGAATCAAAATTTCAATTGGATCGGTACACCGGCCGCATCTATTGTATATAAGCCGGCGGAGAACAACTACATCCGCTTTTCCTTTTCTTCCGCCATTCGCAACCCTACCCTACCCGATCAGTACTTCTGGCTGGATGTAGGTCCGGCCATTTTTGCAGGAAGTGTTAATGGATTCGATAGTCTGTTGACGGTTGATTCATTTGAAGATTTTGCATTAGACCTGGATGCCGATCGCTTGGAATACTTTGACATTGACCCCATCCAACCCGAAAAGGTGAAGACCTTTGAGCTAGGCTATCGCACGATTTTGTGGGACAAGCTTTATTGGGACGCCAGTTATTATTACAACATCTATGATCAGTTTTTGGGTTTTAGAGTAGGCCTAGATATCGACTTTAATGAATTAGGGCTCCCTTCCGACGTAGAGGTTTTGCGGGTATCGGCCAATGCAGCGAGTCAGGTGACGACCCAAGGCTTTGCCATAGGGGCCAATTACTATTTCAATCGCTATTACCAACTCTCTAGCAATTATACTTGGAGTAAGTTGAATACCGAAACCGATGATGAAATCATTCCTGCCTTTAATACCCCAGAGCACAAATTTAATGTGAGTTTCTCTGGCAGAAATGTTCCTTTTAGAATCGGTGGCATACGTTCTGAAAACCTGGGATTCAACATCAATTACAAGTGGATCGATAGTTTTTTATTTGAGGGCTCGCCGCAATTCACGGGGCTTATCCCACGCTATGACTTACTAGACATCCAAGTTAATTACGAGTCTGTCTCTTATACACATCTGACGCTGCCGACGAAGAGGATAGTGTAGAT
>CAJXUM010001513.1 GCA_913060855.1 uncultured Lewinella sp.
CTACACTATCCTCTTCGTCGGCAGCGTCAGATGTGTATAAGAGACAGGTAGTATATAAGCCCCTTTCAATCGAACATTCCGCCCTGGGCCCATTCGAAAGAACTTCTTAGGTGGGTCCTCCATAAAATCACTCTTTTCTATATATATTTCTCTACTAAAAGGAACGTCTCTGCTACCACCATCTGGATCTTCCGGATTGTTTTCAACCGCTAACATTTCGGTTTTATCTTCCGGATAATTAGTAATCACCACCTTCACTGGATCGAGAACAGCCATCACCCGATTAGCCTGCTTATTCAGTTCACTTCTCACCAAAAACTCTAAGAGTTCGATTTCAATCAGGTTATCTCGTTTGGCGACACCCGCTCTGCGACAAAACTCTCTGATCGCAGCAGCTGGATATCCACGCCTTCGCATACCAGCAATCGTCGGCATGCGCGGATCATCCCATCCGGTCACATAATTGCCTTCCACCAACTTCCGCAATTTCCGCTTACTGGTAATCATGTAGGCTACATTCATACGAGCAAATTCGATTTGTCTTGACGGGAAAATCTCTAATTTTTCGATCAACCAATCGTACAAAGGGCGATGATGCCGAAACTCCAAAGAACATAGCGAATGCGTGATTCCTTCTAAGGAATCAGACTGGCCATGCGCAAAATCATACATTGGATAAATGCACCATTCCCCAGCCGTACGATGATGATCTTCGTGTTTGATACGATATAGAATGGGATCGCGCATATGCATATTCGGAGAAGTCATATCTACCTTAGCACGCAGCACTCGCGCACCATCGGGAAATTCGCCTGCTCGCATCCGCTGAAAGAGATCAACACTTTCTTCTACAGAACGACTCCGATAGGGGCTTTCTTTACCGGGTAAAGTAGGCTCTCCTTTCATCTCTGCAATCTCATCAGCCGTAGAATCATCCACATAAGCTAAACCCTTGCGGATCAAAGTAAGGGCAAATTCATACAACTCACTAAAATAGTCAGATGCATACAATACCTCTCCGCTCCACTCGAATCCCAACCACTTGATATCATTCATGATACTTTCTACATAGGAGGTCTTCTCCGTAGTAGGGTTAGTATCATCCATTCTTAAATTTGTCTGCCCACCATATTTCTGGGCCAACTCAAAGTTGACGGTGATGGCCTTGGCGTGACCAATGTGCAAGTAACCGTTGGGTTCGGGGGGGAAACGTGTATGTACCCGGCCCTCGTGTTTCCCGTTTTTCAGATCCTCCTCTATAATTTGTTCGATAAAATTAAGGGGAGTTTTGGTCTCCTCGACATTACTCATAATCAGTAACTAATAAAATATTAAGAATGATTGTTCTATTCCGTAGCTTCCATTGTTTCCAATCGCTACTATCTACATTTTTTCAGGCATTTCAATACCCAATAAATCCATACCGTTTTTCAAGACACTTCCCACCAACTTGCTTAAAAGTAAACGGAAAGATTTGGCGGCTTCTTCTGAATCAAAAATCGAAACATCATGCCAAAACTTACTGTAGGCTTTGGCAAGGGTATAACAGAAATTAGCGATAGTAGAAGGATCCAGGTCAGTGGCTGCCTCTTGAATCAGCGTCGGGAACTTGTAAAGCAAGCGCAAAATATCTCGCTCTGCTGGTTCCAACGTTTTATAGGTACCCGCTGCGGCCCAATCTACCCCTTCTCGCTCGGCTCGTTGCCCTACCCCATTGATTCGAACAAAAGAATACTGGATATAAGGCCCTGTTTGTCCTTGTAAATCCACCGATTCTTTAGGGTCAAAAACCATTCGCTTTTTCGGTTGCACCTTGATAATATGAAATTTCAAAGCAGCCAATCCTATCTTACGAAATATATCTTGTCGTTGTTCCTCCGAAAGCATGCTTATTTCAGCACTCTCTTTAGAAGCTGCTTCTGCTTCTGCAATGACTTCAGCCATTAGATCATCTGCATCAACCACCGTCCCTTCTCTCGATTTCATTTTCCCAGAAGGCAGGTCAACCATCCCATAAGCCAGGTGATAAAGACCTTCCGCATAAGGTTCGCCTAATCGCTTCATCGTCTCAAATAAAACCTGGAAGTGATAATTTTGCTCATCTGCCACCACGTAGATCATCTTCTTCACGCCAAAATCTTGGTAACGCAACTGAGCTGTACCAATATCTTGTGTCAAATAAACAGATGTACCATCTTTTCGTAGTACAATCTTATGATCCAATTTCGAGGCCGTGAGATCAATCCAGACCTGTCTCTTATACACATCTCCGAGCCCACGAGACCGAGGCTGATCTC
>CAJXUM010001514.1 GCA_913060855.1 uncultured Lewinella sp.
TCCTCTTCGTCGGCAGCGTCAGATGTGTATAAGAGACAGTTGCTTAATAGCCTTGAGTTGAGTCATTTGCTCTTTCATGAAACTACTAGTGCCCAAGATGGCCTTTTGTAGATTTCCCGCTTTTTGGTAAAACAGTGCTACGGCTTGTGGATCTTTGGCTGGCATCGTAGCCAAGCCCAAAGGTTTAACTTCAAAAGTCTGTTGTTCTTGATGGGTGCTTAGTTCGCCATTCTCAAAAGTCGCTATGCTCACCGTATAATTCCCTGGGACGACCATTGGTCCTGACCCTCTTCTCCCGGCTCGCACCGAAGCATGTCGTAAATCCCAAGCCACCCGATGGAAGCCACCACCCGTTGGGCCTGTCAGCTTGCGGATTACTTCCCCATCCTCATCTTTGACCGTGAGTAGAACAAAAGGAGACTCTTCCCAATCTTCTGCTCGCAAATCTTCCCAACTAGGGTAAGTCATGTTGCCCGTATCTTTTAAAGATTGCTTTTCTGCGGCGCGTCTTTCCTGTTTCTTGGATCGCAAGCCTTCTTTAAGGTAATAGGTAAAAACCGCACCATAAAGTGGGTTTGGGGCCGTAAAAAGCGCATCTCCTAGGCTTCCTTTCCGGCCACCAATTGGATTGGCTTCTACGTACAACAAAGGGTCTTTGACGGGGAATAGGTTGATCGCTTGGCTCAGTTTCTCCTCGCTGATTTCTCGTAATAGACTGTAATCATCTAGAATAAACATTCCTCGGCCAAAAGAAGCGGCAACCAGGTCATTTTCTCGCTCCTGGATTTCTAGGTCACGAAAAGCGACCGTGGGTGCACCTGCTTTTATTTGTATCCACTGCGCCCCATCATTTATACTGAAGAATAAGCCAAATTCCGTCCCTAAAAACAGTAAGCCCGGCTTGATAGGATCTTCTACGATCGACCAGGTGATATGTCTTTCCGGTAAATTACTCGCAATAGAACGCCAGCTCCGCCCCAAGTCTGTACTCTTGAGGGCATAGGGCTTAAAATCACCTTGCTTGTGATTATTGAACAAGGCATAGATCGTATTTTGATCATGCGAAGAAAGGAATACATCCGAGACATAACTGCCTGCTGGTACGCCAGGGAATTTTGCCATTTTGCGCCACTGATCCCCTCCATTTTCGCTGACTTGAATCAAACCATCATCGGTCCCAACGACCAATAATCCTTCTTTCAACTTAGATTCAGCCAAACTCACAATTGTACTCAAAGGTGAGGTGAAGACATTTTTCCAAACCGCCTCTGGCCCCCAAACACGTCCCATTACTTCCATTTGATTGCGATCTAGCTGGCGGCTCAAATCGCCGCTAATGGGCGTCCAACTATTGGCGCGATCATCACTGCGAAACAGGCGTTGGGCGGCATAATACAAGCGACTGGGCGAGTGAGGACTAATAATCAAAGGGGAGTCCCAATGCCATCGTAGGGCATCTTCTCCTGGTTTGGCTTGAGGTTGGATATCGATGCGTTCGCCGCTCTTTTTATCATAGCGGACGATTCCCGCATATTGGGATTGGCTATACAGAATATCTGGATTCTCGGGGTCTACTCTCGTTTGAAAACCGTCTCCTCCAGTCGTAATAAACCAATCGCTATTGCGAATACCATGGATATTATTAGTCCGAGAGGGAGCCCCTAGCGTAGAATTGTCTTGTGTACCACCATATACGTTGTAGAAGGGCAATGCATTGTCGATGCCGACTCGATAAAATTGCGTCAAGGGGAGGTTGGAAACAAATTTCCAGCTATCTCCTCGATCCCAGCTTTCGTATATTCCACCATCGCATCCTACCATAAGGTAATCTGGATCTTTGGGGTCAAATAATAACGCATGGTTATCGACATGTTTATTTCTCGTATTGAGGCGTTCAAAATTTTCACCTCCATCATGTGTGACATGAATCATCATATCCATCACGTATACCCGATCAAATTGATGCGGATCGGGATAAATTTCGCCATAATATTGAGGATCGACGATGATGTAATCACTCTTTTTCTCCCAGGATTCTCCTCGGTCAGCAGAGCGGAAAAATCCACTTTTCTTCCCCTCCGCGGTGACGTGTGCATACAATACATCCGGTTGCTGGGGCGATATCGCCAAGGCAATACGTCCTTTGTCGCCACTCGGTAACCCCCGACTTAGCTTTTTCCAATTCGCACCGCCATCTACCGACTTAAAAATTGCAGACTCTGGTCCACCCGCCACTAGTATTCCCACTGTCTCTTATACACATCTCCGAGCCCACGAGACCGAGGCTGATCTCGT
>CAJXUM010001515.1 GCA_913060855.1 uncultured Lewinella sp.
TCTACACTATCCTCTTCGTCGGCAGCGTCAGATGTGTATAAGAGACAGGTCTTTACCTGACACCCTATTTCCTCATGTTATTTGTCACGCTCCCCTCTCTGGTGATGCTCGGACTCTATGTAATCATGGGCGTGGGACTAGCAGGACTTGGACTATGCGTCATGCATGATGCCATTCATGGGGCTTATGGCGAGTCTCCTTGGATCAATAAGTTGGCTGCCTTTTCTATGAATTTGATTGGAGGTAGTCCTTTTACCTGGAAGATTCAACATAACATCCTCCATCATTCTTACACCAATATTTACCATTTGGATGAAGATATTGATGATAAGCCCTTTTTGAGGCTTTCCCCTTCTGGAAAATTAAAGAAACACCATAGGATTCAGCATTGGTACGCCTTGCCTTTGTATAGTCTCGCTACCATTAGCTGGATATTAATGAAAGATTTCAAGCAATTGATCGCTTACAACCGAACAGGGATGACCAAACAGTATGGGTTTAATCCCGTCCTTGAAACCGTTAAGATGATTCTCGGTAAGGGGCTCTACGTCTTTTTCATCATAGCTGTGCCTATTTTAATGGGGGTAAGTGCGTGGGTTGTTGCGGTAGGATTTGTCCTTATGCACATGCTGGCAGGCTTGTATATCACTATTGTCTTCCAATTAGCCCATGTTGTGGAAGGGCCTGATCATCACGAGCACCCCGCCGACGGTATCATGGAAGATACTTGGGCCATTCATCAGTTGAAATCTACGGCCAACTTTGCTTGTAATAATAAATTGGTTACCTGGTTAGTAGGTGGACTTAATTTCCAGATCGAACACCATCTTTTTCCTAATATATCACATGTCCACTACGTCAATATCGCCAAGATCGTAAAGAAGACGGCCAGTGAATTCAACTTGCCTTACTATGAGCATGAGCGCTTCCGTGGGGCGGTTAGATCTCATCTACGTGTATTGAAGATGTTGGGGAATGGCGCGATGGCTTAATGCTTAGGCTTTACCATTTCTGGATATATAATATTGGATGTTCGCTACTAGTTTCACTAGTATGCGGTCTTGGGTTGCGAGCTCCTGCTCGCCGAGATACAGCCCAGTACCATACTTACTTACAGCGAGCAGGCTCGTAGCCAAGGTCGGCAAACAAGCAAGAGCTTGTCGCCAACATCTATTTAAAGAGCAGAGATTTGGAAAACCCAAATCTCTGCTCTTTATCTTTAGTGCATCTATTTTTGGGGAAGTTCACATTGGTCATTAACTGAACTATCGACCTCCCCACTTCTGAAGTCTTGGCTATGTTTTATTTTGTACAACACCCAGTCCTATCTCATTGCCGAGTGCTAATACCATACACCTCCCGCATAAAAGTTTGATCTAGCTGGTAACTTGCTTTCGTAGGCTCGAGCGGCGCTTTGAAGTACAAATAGACAGGAAACTGATCCGACGGATAGTCTAGTAGGAAAGTGGCTGCTGCTTCTTTAGTCAGGAAGACATAATCAACATTATCCTTTAAAGTCGATGCTGGCTTTTCCACCTTCACACTTTCTGGTTCTAGATTAATCACTAACAATTGACCTTTCTTTAAAGCAGGAGAGAATATTGAAGTGAAAAAACTAAGCTGGTCCTGATAATCGGGTGAACTCGATGAAAATAATAAGACCACTTTGGGATAAATACCGTGCTCGGATAAGCGCCCACCCTGACCTAAGGAATCTTGAAAATTCAAATCCTTCAAACTCAAAAGTTTTAACTCGCCCTGCTTCTCATCATACAGCGTAGCTACTAGTGGATGCAATTTACTATCTGGCCAGTCCCCTTTGAGGGCCGTCCATTCCTGATTTACCACCTCCAGCGCTTGCTCCCCCTCTACTCGCCACAATTGCATAAGCAGTTGTATAAAAGATACCCCTTGCCGTAGTTGAGGATGATCCGCCGTCCACTCATTGGCCCATTCACGCCGCATCTGCCATTGCGCCGAAAGGTCTTCAGAGGGAACTTCCCCAAGCGCCAAGGCTCGTTCCAACTGCTTTTCGATATAGTTAATCACCGCATTTAAATAAGCCCTAGAACGTACCTCATTGAGGGCTTCCAAGCTCATTAACTCATTAGAAGCTATAGCCAGAATGGGATTCTCGGGTTGCTGCTTAATATGAGAATGATAAACACGATTTAATCGATCAAAGCGATGACCTATCATTTCCGCATTAAAATATTGAACAAAATCTAAATCCACCATCTTAGCTTCTTGCTCATACACAGCTAGTACCTGTCTCTTATACACATCTGACGC
>CAJXUM010001516.1 GCA_913060855.1 uncultured Lewinella sp.
GAGATCAGCCTCGGTCTCGTGGGCTCGGAGATGTGTATAAGAGACAGGTATTATCGGGCTGAAAAAACGATGGAAGAGATTAGAGATTTTCAACGAAATCGAGCAAACCCAGGCAATGCACCAGCGATGAGAGCGGTCCCTTTGGGATTACTATCGCCATCATCCATTAATGAGTATGCCACCATCAATGCGAATGCCACGCATCCGAACATTAATGCTATTCTTTCTAGTCAATGTATAGCCTGGGCGGCACATTTTTGTTTGGTAGAAAAAGGGCTACCGGAGGATTTGATCCAGTATTGTACTAGCCAAATCGATCTCAATGAGGAGTATCAGGCTTATTTTGAGCAAATCTCACGTTTGCCAACCTACGAAGAATTAACCACTTTGGATTTCGAACGGTTATGTGGGCCACAACCCATTGAAGCGCCTTATTTTTTGCCTGGAATCTGCGGTGTTCCCTCCGATTCAAAATACACGGCAGGTGCTGTTTTATACGTATTACAACAAAGTAGAAACGCCCTAGACGCTTTACGCCAATCCTTGTATTTGGGGGGAGATGTCGATTCTGTGGCCTCTATCACGACAGGGATAATGGCAGGGCGATTGGGTTTAGATAGCTTGCCCGCCTTTATGTTAGACGAGGTAGAAGGCCGAGCCTACCTTGGGGAAGTAGCTTCGTTATTCCATGCGGAAATACAATAGCTATTCCGCTAGTCTTTATGGCTGAAATGGCGGTTTTTATAGAAAAAAGAAGCTTCGCATTGTATGCCCTTTTCATTTGTACTAAATTGAGGGTATCTTATGACCTTAAAAAGGGGTATCTTTTTAGCAACTGTTGGAAGATAGACGGGAAATGGAAACGGTTGAAGTAGCCATACAAGAATGGTGGAGGCTAAAGAAAATATTAATCACAATAAACACAAATGATCAACTTTTTTAAGTCACTATTTAGTGCTAAGCCTCAACAAGAAGCAGCACCTCAACCGAAGCCAACTAGTTTCTCGACAAGCCTACTAGATGGTTTGGAAACCCGAATCAAAGAGATTGAGAAAGTAGCTACTGAGGACGAAAAAACAATATTAGCTCAACTGTCTAGGGCGGTGCAGCAAGATGATTTGGCGAATGTGGCTAAACAATTTATTGCCATAAGTCAATCTAGTAATGATTGGCAATTACAAAATACAGCTATTATCATGTCAGCTAGAATTAATAGAATGATAAAAGAGGCAGATTTGGACCAACTTGGGCCAGAAAAGGTTAAATTGGAGAAAAGTGTGATAGTAGGTGCTATAATAAAAGGCTTGGGGAATATAGAAGAAGCACTGAAAAAAAGGTAAATAGGGGAGCTATCGATTAGAGGACTTTTAGGATTTATTGGAGATGAGTCAGGCAGGGATATTTGACTAATAACAAAGTAGAAAAGGCAAGACTTTTTCTTTTTCAAACATAGGATCTCTAATACTTGCCCATTGTAGGTTGTCCGGCGTCGACTTTAGGATGTGAATATCATTAGGGAACCAAGATTGGCCGGACTAAATCCTATCATTATTCCTACATTGCACCTTCTTACCCAACGAAAAAGCTACTGTACGATCTTTTCAAAAGTCTAAAGCGCTATGATAACCTATGAGTAAAGTGTTGAAAATAAAGAAAGCACCTCGCAAAAGAAGACTTCGTAAGAAGGGCGGTCCTAAAAGCCGTAAATCCTTGAGATCTAGGCTTAGGATAAATATTAAAGATCCTTTTGGTAATGTATTGGTATTGAAACGTGCATTGACAGGCTTGATTGGCCTAGCTACTTATCCGGGCTTTAATATTGTCAATAAAACGAAAGTAGAAGGTGCTAAGCACTTATTGAAGCTACCGAAAACAAATGTACTTTTTATCTCCAATCACCAAACCTATTATGCAGATGTCATTGTCCTTTATCACATCTTTTGTAGCGTAAAGTGGCGATTCAAGAATATTAATTTCCCTCTCTATTTACTGGTGCCACGGGTCAATTCCTACTATATCGCGGCAGAAGAAACCATGAAAGAAAGCGGACTTTTGCCTAAAATATTTTCCTATGCAGGGGCCGTGACGGTAAAACGATCGTGGCGATATAAGGGCGAACAAGTAAAACGAGGGGCAGACTTCAAAGCTCCCGAAAAGATAGAGAAGGCGCTGGGTTTTGGCTGGGTGATCACCTTCCCACAGGGAACAACCTCTCCGAAAGCACCTATTCAGAAAGGGTCAGCTAGTATTATCAAAGCCCTGTCTCTTATACACATCTGACGCTGCCGACG
>CAJXUM010001517.1 GCA_913060855.1 uncultured Lewinella sp.
ATCTACACTATCCTCTTCGTCGGCAGCGTCAGATGTGTATAAGAGACAGCGTTAAATCACTGTCTTTACTAAGAGAAAGGGATTGTTTATTTCGGATGAAATAACCACTTTGAGGTTCGAAGGTGAGTTGTTGTTCTGATTGGATGAGTGGTGAATTCGTCTTGTTTAAGATAAAGATTCGTTCTACCTCAGCCTGATTAAAATCAATGGTCATTACTCGCGTTTTCAAAGAAGAATCTAATGCGGTGTATCGCAAGCTTTTTAAACGCTGAGCCTCCATCACACTATCGATTTGATATTTATCTCTCCAAGCAGGTTTATTGATATCGGCGCGAATGAAAATAGCCAGTTCCTTTTCGAAATCAATTCCCTCTTGGGTCTTATTTTCCTTTTCCCCGTTAATTTCAATTTCTTTCTTGATCGAAGGTTGGGCCTTTTCTAGGCGAGCGATTTCCGCTGTAAAGAAGGAACGTAAGTCGAAAAACGCAGCATCCTTTCGTGGCCCTGAAGTGTTTTGTTCCTCCTGGCATCCTATAAGACCTATCAACAACAAGATTAAAATTCCGGCATATCGCATGCTATACATACCTAGTATTTGACAAGTCAGGCCTTGGCTATCAGTCATGGCTTGGCTCAGGTTACCCGATAAAATTAATTATAGCAACAGATTTCCATCCATTTCAGCAGGAATAGGCAAACCAAACAGTTGCAAAATAGTAGGTGCTAGATCTCCCAGTTTACCATCCTTAAGGTGAACATCCGTTGTATTTTTACTAACAAAAATACAAGGCACTGGGTTTTTCGTATGCGCCGTATTGGGTGTACCATCTTCATTGCGCATATAATCGGAGTTGCCATGATCAGCAATAATGAAGATCTGATAGTTATGAGCTAAGGCCGTCGTCACCAATTCTTTGGTGCAGCCATCGACCACTTCTGCTGCTTTTACCGCGGCTTCAAATACACCAGTATGACCTACCATATCGGTATTCGCATAGTTGAGGCAGATAAAATCGGGTTGGTTTTTATTGATGTCTTCTACGATGGCGGCAGTCAACTCCAGTGCACTCATTTCAGGCTGCTCATCATAAGTAGCGACTTTAGGTGAAGGTATCATGATGCGGCGCTCTCCTTCAAATGTAGCCTCCCTTCCTCCTGAGAAAAAGAAAGTAACATGGGGATATTTCTCTGTTTCGGCAATCCGAACTTGTGTTTTACCTCCCGCTGCTAAGACTTCGCCTAGGGTATTCTTTAGGTCATCTTTGGTAAAGAGCACCGATACATTCTTATAAGTACTATCATAACGAGTCATCGTCATATAGTGCAAATCGAGCTTCCGCATATCAAATTCGGGCATATCTTTCTGGGTCAATACCTCCGAGATCTCTCTTGGCCGATCAGTCCTGAAGTTAAAGCACAAGACTGCATCTCCGTCTTGTATACTAGGAAGTGGCGCGCCTTCTGCATCCAGACATTGGATGGCTGGTAAGAATTCATCCGTTTTCCCGTCGGCATAATTTTCCGCTATGAGTGACAAGACATCCTGGCTCTGCTCTCCCTCCCCTTTCACCAACAAATCATAAGCGAGTTTGACCCTTTCCCATCGCTTATCGCGATCCATCGCATAATAGCGTCCAATGACTGTTGCCAATTGGGTGGGCTGGGTTTCAATATGATTCAGTAAATCTGTTAAGTATCCTTTTCCTCCTTTAGGGTCAGTATCTCGACCATCCATGAAGGCATGGATATAGATCTTCTCTAAGCCTTTTTCTACAGCTATGTCCGATAAGGCCTTTAAGTGGTTGATATGAGAATGGACGCCTCCGTCGGAGACTAGTCCAATCAAGTGGAGTGCTTTTTTCTCTCGCTTGGCATATTCTAGGCCCTCCTGCAAGACAGCATTTCCAGCCAGGGTTTTATCCCTGATCGCCTTATTAATTCTTGCTAGTTCTTGGTAGACGACCCGTCCGGCTCCTATATTAAGATGCCCTACTTCAGAATTACCCATTTGGCCATCTGGTAAGCCCACCTCTTCACCGTAGGTAATAAGTTCAGCATTCGGGTATTGTTGATAAAGACTATCTACAAATGGCGTATCTGCTTGGGCGATCGCACTAACTTCGGGATTAGGGCCATGGCCCCAACCATCTAAAATAACTAAAAGGACGCGGTTCTTTTCCATAGGGCACAAAAATAGCAACTTACTATTGAACTAGAAATATGTAGCCGATAAGTTGGATAAAATTTTATCCAATCTCGTAGGGCTGTCTCTTATACACATCTGACGCTG
>CAJXUM010001518.1 GCA_913060855.1 uncultured Lewinella sp.
GGCAGCGTCAGATGTGTATAAGAGACAGCACCCTGCGGATCGGTCTAATTAATTTGCAGACCCGCCAATGGGAGTCCTTGGGAACATCGACCGCTTGGGGTTGGCAACAAGGTTGTATGCTGCAATGGATTCCAGGGTCAGCTGAAGAGATCATCTGGAATGATTTTGAAGACGGGCAGTTTGTAAGTAGGGTACTGAATGTGAAAACCAAACAGCTACGGACCTTACCTAAAGCTATTTATACCCTCAGTAATAATGGCAAATTTGCCATTGGAACGGAATTTAGTCGCATTCAAAACATGCGACCTGGCTATGGTTATCCCGGCCAAGATGATCCCTATGCTGAAACCAAGGCCCCATCAGAAATCGGGATTTATAAAATGGATTTGGCGACTGGTGAGCATGAGCTATTAATCTCTATCGCGGAGATGGCTGCCGAACCTAGTCTTGGAGAAGATTTGGGTAACTATTGGCATTACTTTAACCACCTGCTAATTAGTCCAGATGATCAGCGTTTTATATTTCTTCATCGTTGGCGTAAAGTCTTAGGTGATCGGGCAGCTCGCGCCAGTAGTGGCTTTATCACACGTATGGTTACCGCTAATTTGGACGGTAGTGATCGCTATATTTTAGATCCCTCCGGCCATACCTCTCATTTTATTTGGCGGAACCCAACGGAAGTGTGTATGTGGACCAAGCCAGTAGGGAAGGAGTGGGGCTTTTACCTGTTCAAAGACCAGACAGCGGAGGTTGTCGCTGTAGGAGAAGAAGTGATGACGGTGAATGGCCACAATACTTACTTGCCCAATATGGAAGGGGATTGGATTTTAAACGATACTTATCCGCAAGGGGAGGAACGGCTGCAGGAACTCTATCTCTATAAAGTCTCTACTAATAGAAAAATAAGCCTGGGCAAATTTCACGAACCCAAAGCCTTCAAGGGTGAATGGCGATGTGACCTTCATCCCAAGTCAAGCACAGATGGCCGCTATGTCATCTTTGATTCTACCCATGAGGAAGATGGCCGGCAGATTTATGCCATAGACATCTCTTCGATTTATTAGGAAAATGTGTTCCTGCTATCATGTACTTTTGTTCGATAAAATCCAAAATCATGAACAAGCTTATTATCGTTGCCCATCCCGATGATGAAATATTATGGTTTTCTTCGCAATTTAAGGATGCCAGCAATGTCGTTGTTTGTTTTTCAGATGTGATTGATAATCCGGCGCCTGGATACCCTTTTATTGGCGATAAACGCCGCCGTTTCTTTGAAGAACAGCCCTATGATCATTTTTATAGCCTTGACTTGGAGGAACCTGGAACATTTGGGTTGGTCAACTTTGATACTGCGAAGATAACAGACACCGGGGTGAAAATCCCTGACCCCAAAACACAAAAGAAATACAACCAAACGTTTGAAATAATTGTAGATAAAATAAAACCTATTCTTTCAGGAAAGGATATTGTTTATACTCATAACCCTTGGGGAGAGTACGGACATCCCGACCATATTCTTGTGCACAGGGCAGTAACAAAAATTGCGAAAGAGAAAGGAATTCCTGTTTACTGGTCAACCTATGTTTCAGATTGGACTATAAAGTTTGCTTACAAAACGCTCTACACAAGCAAAGTGGATCTGATCACGCATAATACCGACAATCAGGTTTTTAATACGCTTCTGGATTTATATAAAAAACATGAGATCTGGACCTGGAATAATGTCTACAGATTGCCATCTATGGAACATTTCCTATCCTGTGCTGAGAAGGATAAAGATGGAGGACATGAGGTGGATGACTTGGCATTACCTTTTATGTGGGTTGATCCTGTTAAAGCCTTTTTTCCGGGAAAAAAACGCGCAGAAATATAAAATTCCTTTCATTTATTTGACTTCTTATAGCGACAAAGCTACTTTGGAAATGGCGAAAATTACTCGCCCTTGGGGATACTTAGTCAAACCATTTCAGGAGCATGATTTATTCACTTCACTTGAAATTGCACTCTTTAATTTTTCCAGTAGTATCAAACCCAATAATTGGTCTATCGAAAATATCAATAAGAATTTAATCTCAAGCTTAACTCAAAAAGAATTTGAAATCTTAACCGATTTGTACGCAGGAAAAACTAACAAGCAATTGGCTAAGGATAATTTCGTGAGTGTCAATACTGTCAAAACTCACTTGAAAAATATTTTTGAAAAGATAGAAGTGAATACTCGAACAGCTGCAATTTCTAAACCTGTCTCTTATACACATCTCCGAGCCCACGAGACCGAGGCTGATCTC
>CAJXUM010001519.1 GCA_913060855.1 uncultured Lewinella sp.
GAGATCAGCCTCGGTCTCGTGGGCTCGGAGATGTGTATAAGAGACAGGTAGTAGACCGCATGCAAGTCCGGTAAAAGTGCAACAGCAGATTACATTTCCGGGTAATGCTAAATTGCGGCCAGGAAGTAATTATTTTTGGATATCCTATCGGCTAGCCGAAAATGCCAATGTGTCACACAAGCTGGGTGCCCAATTTGTAGAGGCAACTATAGATAAGCAAACCCTAAAAGTGCCTTATGAAGTCCATTATCCTTTAAAAAAAATGGGACACGCTTTAAGAAAACACCAGCAAGATGGGATCCACACCTATCGGATACCAGGATTGGTGACCACTAATAAAGGAACGCTTATTGGCGTATATGACAATCGGCGAAATGGAAGTGTAGACTTGCAGGAAGATGTAGACATCGGCATGAGTCGTAGCACGGATGGCGGTCAATCCTGGGAACCGATGAAAGTAATTATGGACATGGGCGAGTGGGGAGGCAAACCTCAGGAACAGAATGGCATTGGGGATCCATCAATCTTGTTGGATCGACAAACCAATACCATTTGGGTAGCAGCAGTTTGGGCACATGGTCATCCCGGAAAACGCAATTGGTGGGCTTCTAAACCAGGCTTGGAACCTGAACAAACCAGCCAATTTGTACTGGTCAAAAGTGAAGATGATGGTAAAACCTGGTCTGAACCGATTAACATTACCAAACAAATAAAGAAACCTGAATGGCATCTATTGCTGGAAGGTCCTGGTAAAGGAATTACTTTGAAAAATGGAACTTTGGTGTTCCCCGCTCAATTCAAGGACAAAAATGAGATTCCCCATTCTACAATCATCTATAGCAAAGATCGTGGAAAATCCTGGACTATCGGCACGGGTGCCAAATCAGAAACAACCGAAGCACAAGTGGTTGAATTGAGCGATGGTTCGCTCATGCTCAATATGAGAGATAACCGGGGGGATAGCCCAGGAGGAAAGAATGGCACGGGTGCCAGATCAGTAGCTATAACGAAAGACCTGGGTAAAACTTGGACAGAACATCCTACTACGCGCAAAGCCCTTCCAGAACCCGTCTGCATGGCGAGTCTTATCAATCATGATTTAGGGAAAAAGACGGTCTTGCTATTCTCTAACCCTGAGCATCGCTATGTTCGAAAAAATATGACGATCAAATTGAGTTGGGATGAAGGCATGACTTGGCCCAAGAAACACCAGCTATTGATTGATGAAGGTCGCGGTCGCGGCTATTCCTGCATGACTAGTATCGATGAACGAACGATAGGCATCCTGTATGAGGGAAGTCAATCCGATTTGATTTTTCAGAAAATAGACTTGACGGAATTGTTGGAATAATGACAAGAATGAAAATATAGACATAGATGATTAAATACAACCTCAAGGCTCTATTTGCAGCGCTCTTCCTGATCATAGTACCACTTCTTAGCTGGTCGAAAGTGCAACTTCCGGCCTTGTTTAGTGATCACATGGTCTTACAACGACAGCTGCCAATACCGGTTTGGGGAACGGCAGTGCCCGGAAGTTCTATTACGGTATTTCTTGATGATTTGGTAGCTAAGGGTAAAGCTGACGAGGAAGGTCATTGGCAGGTGCTCCTACCGGAAATGCAGGCTGGTGGGCCGTTTCAATTGATAGTCGAAGGAGAAAGTGAAAAGATACTAATCGATGATGTTTTAGTTGGAGAGGTTTGGTTTTGTTCTGGTCAATCAAATATGCAATTTCCGCTGGAACGCTCTGCATACGGCAAGGATGAGCTAAAAAGGGCCATTCAGCCGCAAATTCGCTTATTCAGCATGACTCGCGGACATAATTTAGGTGCAGCCGCGTTTTCGACTGAGGAAATGGCCGGTATTGAAAAGGGAGCGTTCTTGATCACTACTTTATGGCAGCCCGCCCAAGCAGCATCTGCTGCAAAGTTTTCAGCTGTTGCCTACCACTTTGGGAAGATGCTTAGCGATTCATTGGGTATTCCAATTGGTTTGATTCATAATTCAGTTGGCGGTTCTCCCATTCAGGCTTGGATGAAAAAAGAAAGTCTTTTAGCTCATCCGCAATTCGCACATTTAGCTAAAAGGGATTGGTTAGCGGCCCCAGAGCATCATCCTTGGGTGATCGGAAGAGTGCAAGAAAACTTAGCCCCTTGGTTGGATAAGGGAGAGCAAGAAAAAGCAATGCATCACCCCTTTTCACCTCAGTATCTTTTTGATGCGGGTATCCGCCCTTTAGCTGTCTCTTATACACATCTCCGAGCCCACGAGACCGAGGCTG
>CAJXUM010001520.1 GCA_913060855.1 uncultured Lewinella sp.
TGGGCTCGGAGATGTGTATAAGAGACAGGGTATATGGTTCGATTGAATACTTTAATAGTACGACCTCCGATTTGCTTTTGGCTGTGCAAGTGCCCTCCGCTTTGGGCTTTACCAATGCCTTGACTAATATAGGGGAAGTAGTGAACAAGGGAATTGAGCTTACGGTGACCAGTAGAAATACCAGGGGTAAATTCCGGTGGACTACGGATCTCAACTTTTCTACTATAGATAATGAGGTGACCAAACTAGGTCCTTCTGGCGATCCAATTCTTAGTTCGGGAGGAGCCGGCAATCGCCATATTACTAGAATTGGCGATCCAGTGGGCAGCTACTTCGGTTATGTGACGGATGGGATCTATCAGACGCAAGCTGAAATTGATGCCGGTCCGGAAGACCAGATTGCCACCCCGCGACCAGGCGATTTCAGATGGGTAGATGTAAACAATGATGGGGTTATTAATGCCGCAGATCGAACGGCGATTGGCAACTATTTGCCAGATTATACTTACGGAATGACCAACAATTTCTCCTACGCCAATTTCAATCTTAGTGTTTTGATACAAGGTGTACAAGGCTCTGAAGTGCTCAACTTAACTCGTCGGCACTTAGGCAATGGAGAAGCCAATTATAATAGCTATGCTGCATGGACCGAAAGATGGCGATCGGCAGAACAACCCGGTAATGGCGAAATTCCTCGGGCCAACCGACAAACGGGAAATAGCAATAACCGACCTTCAAGTTACCAAGTAGAAGACGCCTCGTATTTCCGCCTTCGTAATGTGACCCTGTCTTACGATTTTCCGAAAGCCCAACTGGGCAATACCTTTTCGAACCTTCGTATATACGCCTCGGGCACCAATTTGCTCACGATCACGGACTACATAGGCTACAACCCAGAAGTGAATAATCAAGAAGATAGTGTGAACGTACAGGGAGAAGACTATGGCGCTTATCCCTTATCTCGCGTCTTTACTTTTGGACTTAATGCTTCCTTCTAGGGGCGATTTTTATTATTGAAGGAACAAAAAACAGAAAAAATGAAATTCAAATATATTCTTTCTTTCATAGCCTTAGCAGGCTTGGTATCCTGTTCAGATAGTTTTACGGATTTAGCACCCACTTCGCAACGTAATGTGGGCGTGTTTTACAAAACCGGTAGTGATATGGAGGTGGCTGTCAATGCCATTTACAATACCCTAAAAGCAGATGGTTGTTACGATCAAAGTTATTGGGTAATGCAAGAACTACGGTCGGACAATACCTTTTGGGATGGGACGGGCTTGGCCGAGGAGATTACCGTTTTTGATAAGTTTACGGATATTTCCACGAGTAATATTACAGAAGACGCATGGGCCAGTTCTTATTTGGGCATTTCCCGGGCCAATATTGTCTTGAGCCGGATTGATGAGATCGATATGGATGCTGGCCTTCGTGAAAGATTACGCGGAGAGGCACTGTTTTTACGCTCCCTTTTCTATTATCATATGACAGTAGCCTTTGGAAACATCCCGCTGGTTTTGACAGAAACGGCTTCGGTAGAGGAAGGGCAAGATCATACGCAGGCTCCAGCCAGTACGATATACCAGCAGCTAATCGCAGATTTGACAGAGGCTGAATCCAAATTGTCTTCCTCTTATACTGGGATAGATGTCGGACGAGCCACAAAAGGGGCTGCGGCGACTTTATTGGCTAAAATCTATCTGGTAACCGGAGATAATGGAAATGCAGAATCCACTCTTCGCCGAATCTTGACGTATGGCTATGCGTTAGTCGATGATTACGCTGACCTTTGGGGGACAGAAAATGAACATAATGTAGAGTCCATTTTTGAAGTTGAATTTGAAGGTGGGTTTGGTGATCAGGGAAATCAGTTTACGAGCCAGTTCAATGGCGTTTTGGCCACCTCGGTTACCGCAGGTGTGCGTAATATTCCAGAGCGAGACCTTATTGATGCTTACGAAGCTGGCGATCTTAGGTTTGACGCCTCCTTAGCCGAAGTAACGGACGATAACACCGGGTATACCATCAAATACGGCTTGACGAATGCTTTTAGCGAGGATGATGCCCCCAATAATTGGGTGGTATTTCGCTACGCAGATGTCCTGTTGATGTTAGCGGAAGCCTTAGGCGAAGGAAATGAAGCTTATGATTTGATTAATCAAGTCAGAACTCGAGCTGGTCTCGGTCCGATCGATAGCAATTCACCGGGTTCTTTTACGGAAAAACTCTTACAACTGTCTCTTATACACATCTGACGCTGCCGACGAAGAGGATAGTGTAGAT
>CAJXUM010001521.1 GCA_913060855.1 uncultured Lewinella sp.
TGGGCTCGGAGATGTGTATAAGAGACAGCATCAACCGTTTCTTCCTTCAAAGGATACTTTTGTAAGAGTGCAAACCACAACAAGAGAATTAATAATATAGCGACAGGAAGACCAAAATACATCCATTCCAAAAAGCCCAATTCATAGGTGCTATTGGGTAAATTATTAATCATATCCACGGCAATGGCATTGGTCGGAGAGCCAATGATCGTTCCCATTCCACCGATAGCTGCTGCACCAGGAATGCCTAGTACGAGTGCTTTGGATAGATTGGGATCCCCTCCCTCTTTTTTCAATAAAGGCATGATCGCCACAAACATCATCGCGGTGGTCGCCGTATTGGAGATAAACATAGAAGCGATCGCCGTAGATAACATTTGTCCCAGCAAGAAATACTTTGCGGTTTTACCAAAACGGGCAGAGGATAGTTTAAATAAGGCCCGATCCAATTCCGTCTTTTTCATGGCCTCCGCTAGGAAAAAACCACCCAACAGTAGCCAAATCACACTATCAGACCAGGTATTGACAAAAGCCATCACCTCGATCTGGTAGTCCGTCTTAACGATGGGATTCCCCAAGAAAAACACTAAAAACCCAACGATCATGATCCCTACTGCAAAGGGCGGAATCGCTTCGCTCACCCATAGGAAGATGGCAAAAAATAAGAGAAAAAGTACATAGACTTGTGGGGGCGTAAAATCGGGTTCCCGGATAAAATAGGTCAATAGAAGCGATAATAAGATGCTAGATAAGAAGTAGATCGCACGCGTTTGGCTTTCCACTACTCGCTGCATCCGTCGAATTTGGAGACCTGAGGCTTGTCTGGAGTCTGCCATAGCTTAATGGTTTTGCTTGCTGCAAAGTTGCACAATTAGATGAGTAGTACCTAGGTATAAAAACTGACTTTAATCATGTTTGATAGGAAAACAAATCACCTCACACAAGCAAAATAGGCTTATGGACAGGACCTTAAGTTGAAGTAATTTTTAAGGTTGAAGTTCACTATTGCGAAGCTTATGTAAGAAGCTTATCTTACTTGTTCAAATCTTCATATTATGGCTAGATTAGCAAAACAACACGTATATGCCGCACTTGAGAAGGCGGCACAAAATATTTTAGCTGCTCGGGGTGATGATCCTTTCGTCAGTCGAAAAGATATCCGGTTGAAGCTACAGGAGCTCTCCGGTGTAGAACAGCAGTTGACTAGCATTTTCTACCGATTTATGGATCACCGCGATCATAAGCCGGGCGCCAGAATTACACAAACTGATGTAGATAGTACCCTCGCCTATGCGAAGAAAAAACTGATCGACAAATATGATGTCAACAATAATGGTCTGTCTCAGGAAGAAATCCGAGAGATGTCCCTGACGGCACGTTTGGCGGTTCGTTTAGCCAAGATGATGCAGGAAGAGGAGGTAGCAGAAGAGTCGGGAGAAACCAAGAAAATTTTGGCGACTCTTAAAACATTAGGAGAAGGCCTTTACTTTCCAGCTTGGGCCAATGAAAGTGATGCTTTTTTAGCCACTTTCCATGCAGCAGCCAATTTAGAAAGACTAAGCCCGGAAACCTTTGCCGCTACCTTGGGACTGAGTCCCGTCGACCCAGCAGAAGCCGTTTATTTTTTCCAACAGGGGGTAGAGGAGTTATGGTGGATATTCGACAACTACGCCGATTTCGAAACGGAAACCTATCCGGAGCAATTCCAAACCCTTCTAGATTTCATGGTCTCCAATTTAAAAGACATTACGCATATTATTGTTGGTAGAGATGGTCAGCGCGACTCGTCGCAATACCCTGTTTATTTGGTCGGCCTTACACCCGATGGCGATATCGTAGGTTTTAAAACTGATACGGTTTGGACGTAACTTCGCAAAATACTTAGAGACTCTATATTTGAAAGGGCAAGTAGATGGAAATTAGTAGGGGACAAGCAGCCTTCAGAAGAAATCGGATGAACGGAAGTAACGGTGCGCGGAGGCGACGTGCCACCATTTTTTTTACAATTTATGCTTTTCTAATCTAATTCGCCACTTGCTTATTAAGATCAACTTCTATATTTATTCTGACGGTAGCATGGCCGCTCTCCGCTGTGTTAGACACAGTAACCTATTTTCTAAACTCATATTTACTCAATCGATTTTCACCTTCTCTCTTAAGGATTCCCATATCTACTCCTTTCTTTAGATCTCTAGTCGCTGTAGCTGAAGATATTGTTTTGAACATATTCATATCTGTCTCTTATACACATCTGACGCTGCCGACGAAGAGGATAGTGTAGA
>CAJXUM010001522.1 GCA_913060855.1 uncultured Lewinella sp.
GAGATCAGCCTCGGTCTCGTGGGCTCGGAGATGTGTATAAGAGACAGCTCCATAAACGGCCAGTCGTTCAGGGTCTACCGTCTGAAAATTGGTTTGCGTCCAATATAGGAGTCGTAGAGCATCATCCGTTGCCCCATCGAAGGCATCTCCAAAAAAGCCATCGGAGCAATATCGATGAGTATTGATGACCAATGCTTGTCCCCGGAAAGAGGGAACAATTACAAAGTAATCCTTTAACTCTCGAGCCAATTGCTCAAAGATACTGTATGAGTTTAATTTCACACTGGGATCAGACTGATTCAATCCGTTAGCCCACAACAAGAGTGGGTATTTCCGGGTTTCGTCATAGTTAGCTGGTAGTAGGATAGCCCCATAATGTTTCCGCCCCTCAGCATAATGCTCCACTATCGCCATTTCTCTACTTGGCGAATAATTCAATCTTCGAAAAATCTGCCCGCTATCACTTTCGAGCTTAAAATCCTGCCAAAACTTATGGATTCGCTTAATCTCAAGGCTATCAATAGGGCGAAATAGGCTATCCTTATTGATGTCTTCATTCTGGTAAGGCCCATCGTAATTGATCCGCTTGACACAATCAGAAAGTGATGCTATATAAGCATAATGGCTCCCGATGATCACCACGCTTAGCAATAGGAAGCCACGTACCCAAGGATTTTTCATAGGCGCTGTTAAGAGATTGTCCATACTGCTGAGCAAATACAGTTTATCAGTGTGAAGGTTTAATTCCCTGGTATAAACCTTCAACATCTAAACCATTAAACCCTATTGGAGTATAATGTCCCGTAGTATGAAGATTAGCTTTCGATTAATGATAATGGCTTCGCCCACAGCACCTCTTAAACTTCTGCCCACTTCCACAAGGGCAAGGACTATTTCTTCCTATACTTAGTTTTACTCTACTCAAATTCCGCGTTTCCATGTCATGTTCAAAAATTTCCTCCAATAAATCGTACAGTTTGGGGTGTTTTTGGGCTAGCAACTTGGGCCTTTCAAAAAAATATTCACTGGCTACTGCAAAAAACTCGACCTGGCTCGTACCCCCATAAGGATTGATATCAGATTCTTTTTCATAAATCTCATCAATTTTATGGTTAATCAAATCCAGCCACGGAATAACATAAGGTTGTTCTAGCAACACATGAGGAACACCATCAATATTTCCATCCAGTTTATCAATGAGGTGAATAAATTCGTGAATTGCGGTATTCTTCTTATCCGAGGTGTTGTCAAAACCATGATGCAAAGCCGCCTTTGACAAAATCATTTTACCGTTCATATAGCCAGTACCGACCATCCCCAGGATTCGCCTATCTTTTCCTGTTGTCTCAAAGTCTTCATTGAAACTAGACGGATAGAGTAATACTTCAAAGAGGTTGGTATATCGCCAGTTGGGAAACTTAAAAATGGGTATGACAGCGCTTGCTGCTACTAAGAGCTTATCGGTCGTATCTACTTCGGTTTGAATGCCCGTTATTCGGCAATTCAGTAAGAACTCCTGAATTTTGTATTCGAAATGCTCCTTTTCAACGGGTGATAGGCTATTGTAAAAGGTAATTTCTTTAGTTAGAATAGCCTTCCATTTGGGTGGCATGGCTTGTTGTGGAAGCTTCCAGCTGAGACTTGTTCGATTTCTAGTAACAATAAAAATAGCTACGATGCCGAGCAAGCCCATAAGGTATATTTCCATAGCTACAATTTATGCTGAGCAAGGCTTCAGAAGTTTTCTTTGTCACACCAGAGGAAACTTCTGAAGTCTAAGTTCTCGTCCCTCTTTGACAAAAAAAATTGGGCCACCGAAGTGGCCCAAGATATCTTACAATAAACTTCCGACTAGTTGATCTGTCAAGCCGTATGCTTTTACGGAATCGAGGAGTTCGCCGATTTGGCTTTTCTCATTATCGCCTACCTTTTTCTGTACTTTGTACAGTAGTGCAGCAATCGTGAGGTTCTTAATGTCATCGGTTTTCAATCCAGCGGTTTTCACGGCCTCTTTGATTTGAGTTAATAGTCCCGTAGAACCATTACCGTTGCCCAAGAGTGCTGTTTTCAAGTCGCCAAGATGTTGACTGCTATCGATCATTCGATCTACCGTTTTACCTCGGTTGATGGCGTTCATCACATTATTGATGAAGGTATCTTCACCCCCTACAATGTCGATGTTAGCCTGCTTGAAGGCCTCAGATAATGCCATCGCCTGTGCTTCAGCCTGTCTCTTATACACATCTGACGCTGCCGACGAAGAGGATAGTGTAGAT
>CAJXUM010001523.1 GCA_913060855.1 uncultured Lewinella sp.
CTACACTATCCTCTTCGTCGGCAGCGTCAGATGTGTATAAGAGACAGGATCTATAGATTTAACGATAAAGCTAGGTTTATTAGGTAAGAAATGCTCGACTGACCCATAAATAATGGAGTCTTCCAAAATATCTAATTTCCAGATATATTCTGAATCTCCATCAGTGGTAAGGACATTGCGCCAAGTGATTCCACCATCAGAGGTTTTCAAAATTATAGCCCCTTCTCCTTCTTTGATACCGCTGATAAAGCCCGTGCTTTTATCAATGAAATAACAATCTACTAGTCCGTCTGCCTCCTCACCGAAATTCTTAATGGACCAAGTATTCCCTTGGTCATGCGAAGCCAGAAAGAAAGAAGAACCGTAGTACGCTCCCACGGCAAAAATCGAACTGTCGCCGATATGTGAAAAGCCACAAAAACCATTGGCAAACTCGCTAAAGGAATATAGCGTATCAATCCGATTCCAATCTCGTCCACCGTTTGTCGTTTTAAACAATCCCGATCCTAAGGTGCCTGCAAAACCAACATTTTCATTTAGAAATTCGATCGACCTGAAATAAAGGTTACTTTCATACTGCAGGGTCCAATCCTCTCCCCCATTTTTAGTATGGTGAATTTGTCCATTGTCTCCAACGACCCATCCTTTTTGTTCATCAATAAAGAAGATATCATCCAATCGGTAGGAAGTGATCTCTTCTCCCAAACGGATCCAGCTGTCTTGAGCCTGCATGACATAGGTGCAGGTGAAAGTCAATAAAAAGATAATGGTTTTCATGAGCGCGCGAAATAAGGTGTTAGAAAGGATGGTCCTTCAAAGACAAAGATAATATCTACTTGAATTTTGTCACTGGATGAGATAATCTTTTATCGGCAGGCGCTTATTTGGGCATCCTATCCTTCTAAGCCTGGACAAAATTGGAAGTGGAAAATCGGAAGTTGGAAACGCCACGTCTTTGGAGGCTTGATTTGATGAAATAGGTAAGTTCAAGGTCTGAAGGATTCGCTGGTCTGCACCTAATCATTGTTGTTTTTTCTTTTTGTTCCATCACATAGCGTATTTTACCGCCTAAACAATACCTCTACCTGTGAAACGCTCTAGATTCGGTTTGAGTTCCTTATTCCTATTACTCCTCTTTTCCTCTCCCTTTTGGCTCAACGCCCAGCGATTCGAATTCGCCCTCATCGGAGATATGCCCTACCAAGACGTGGATGTCGAAAAATTTGAAAACCTGGTGGTAGAACTCAACCAGGACCGGCGGATCAAATGGGTCATGCACACCGGAGATATTAAAACCGGTGCTACTCCTTGTACGGAAGCCTATTTTCAAAGTCGACTGAATTTGTATCAAAAGATAAAAAAGCCGTTCATCATCACACCTGGTGACAACGAATGGACGGACTGTCATCGGCCTGGTGCGGGTAAGTTTCAGCCACTCGAACGGCTAGCCTTATTACGCAAGATGTTTTATCCGAATCCTAGAGTGACTTTGGGGCAAAAACCAATGCCCATCAGTACTCAAATGGATGTAAAAGGCTTTGAAGCTTATCCTGAAAATCAGCGGTGGCAGAAAAAGGGTGTTTGGTTTGTTACTTGTCATATCGTAGGCAGTCAGAATGGTTTGCTCCCCTTTGCGGGTCGGACTGAAGCGGATGATGAGGAAGTGAAGGATCGAGTAGCAGCTGCAATTTCCTGGCTGAAAGACACTTTTAGAAAAGCCAAGGATGCTCCTGGTCTCTTTATCATGATCCACGCCAATCCACAACTGGAAAAAGCGGCTAATGCTGCTGCCAGTAAGGGATTTTATGATTTCTTAGCAGTGCTCGAGGAAGAAGTCATTCGCTTTGGTAAACCGGTCGTTTTGGCACATGGAGATTCTCATTATTTTAGGTATGACAAGCCATTAGTCAATAGAAAAACCAAAAAGAGAATAGAAAACTTTACTCGCCTTGAAGCATTTGGGGCCAGTGATATCCACTGGATCAGAGTATTGGTAAATGCAAAAGACCCGAATGTATTTAATATCAAACAGCAATTGGTTAAGGCTAACTTTGAAAGATAAATCAAAATGGTTCAACATATAGGTTTGGGAACGGCATCTATAGGCCGTCCCAGTTACATCAATATTCGACAAGAAAAAATCGCCCCTTTCTCTTTGGAGGCTTTTAAAGCAAAGGCCATGACCGTCCTGGATGAAGCTTATCGTCAGGGCGTTCGCTATTTCGATACCTGTCTCTTATACACATCTCCGAGCCCACGAGACCGAGGCTGATCTC
>CAJXUM010001524.1 GCA_913060855.1 uncultured Lewinella sp.
GATCAGCCTCGGTCTCGTGGGCTCGGAGATGTGTATAAGAGACAGGCCAGAAGCGTTGAAAGCTTACCAAGAAGAAGTACTCGCACACCCCTTGAATGAGGTGGCTTGGATGGGAATGGCCAGCACTAACTTTAGGTTAGGTCAATACCCAGCGGCCAAGAAAGCGATAGACAAGATGATGGAATTATCGCCTACGCATCTTAATCACCTGATATGGAAAGGTCTCTACCACAAGGCTTCGGGGGAGATCGAAGAAGCTAAAGCTGCCTTAGAGCGCGGCCTAGAGCTGAATTATAAATCGAATATTGTGTATTATCATCTAGCAACGATTTATTTGGGGGAAAACAACCCGAAGAAAGTCTTGTCCTTGCTGGAACTCTATGATAAGCACAATGGTAATTTGCCCCAAGGGTTTGATATGGCCGTACAAGTCGCCAATGCCGTAGGTGAAAAATGGAAAGCAGTCTATTTCCAAGCGAAAAAGGCTTATTATCAGAAAGACTATCAAAATTCTTATCGTCTGTTGACCCAGGCGCTGCCTTACTTGCGGGGTTTTGAACAGGCCGAAAAATTGAACGAAGTATTTGAGCGTTCGCAAGCCAGGCAGAAACAAAATAAACAATAAGCCGTCATGGACATAAAGGAGTTGAAAAGTGGTGTCAACCCGGATACCCATTGGTATTACCAGTCAAAAAAAGTCCCACTCTTAGCCTTTTTTGAAGACCTAGTCAAGGCGCAAGGCAAGCCTTTAACCGTGATTGATTTTGGGGCTGGGTCTGGTTTCTTTACCTATGAGCTTTATCGTGCTTTTCCACAACATATTGCACAAGCTTTGCTAATAGATATCGAATATACGGATGAAGAGTTGGCAGAAACAAAGGATGCGGCTATTCAAAAGTTGCGCTATATACCTGAAGGCATTAATGATGCGGTCGTAATTATGATGGACGTGCTGGAACACATCGAGAACGACTTAGCGGTGCTGGAAGACATTAAACAAAGGACTGGCCAAAACATTCACTACTTTATAACTGTTCCAGCTTTTATGAGCGTATGGTCAAGTCATGATGTCTATCTGGGACATTTCAGACGATATACATTACCGACCCTGACCAGCTTATTGAATAATGCCAAATCAAAGATTGATAGTAAGTACTATATTTTTGGCTCTATTTTTCCACTGGTTTGGCTTTTAAGAAGGATAAAGCGCAGTAATACCGAAAACATGGAAGAGCCCACTTCTTCTGATATGAAACCGATTCCTGGGCCTATCAACTCACTCTTGAAGGCCTACAATACGATGGAAATGGGATTTCGTAAATGGAATTCTTGGTTTGGGCTTACCTGTGTAGCGGAGGGCGTGCTAAAGGATTGATATTAAACTATGCAATATAAATTTTTGTTTCCGACCTATCGAAATCGTTACTGCTTTATACGAGACACACTACAGCAATATACACCAGCGGACAAGTTTGAAAAAGGACTCAATTTAGGAACAGGAGAGGGAGACTATGATGCCATGCTGGCTGCCCATTGTAAGTCCTTGATTGGCTGCGATATCAATGAGCAAGATCTGACTTTTGCTCGTCATTTCAACCAAGAAGTAAGCAATGTAGAGTACCAGGTTGAAAATGCGCTTGAGTTGAGCTTTCCTGATAATCATTTTGATCTCATTGTATCCGCTGAAGTGATCGAACATGTCGGCCAACCCCATCAGATGATGGCGGAAATTAGCCGTGTGTTGAAGCCTGGGGGATTGGTCTTGATGACTTATCCTTCTTTAGAATTTCCATTTACCTATGATCCAATCAATCGAATATTGAGTTGGTTCTCTGATCAGCATATTTCTCAAGGGGCTTTTGCCTTTGGTCATGAATACCTGATTTCTCCTCCTAAGTTCCGCGAATGGATTATAGCTGAGAACTTGACACTAGTTAAACAGCGAAACTTAAGTGGTTACATTGTAGGCTTGTTGGAAATGTACTGGACGGGTTGGGTACAGCAGATCTTTAAAGAGAATGCGGTTAATGTATCCAAACAAGACAAGAAGCGCTTGTCTATTCGTCCTTCCAAAAAAGCGCCCAAGCTTACTATCGTTACCGATTGGATTTTATCTTTAGACCATAAGCTGTTTAAAAATAGCCGACGTGCTATTGGACAAGGTATTGTACTTAGTAAAAATTAGACCTAACCCATTGTCTTCGCCCTAAGTTCTGTCTCTTATACACATCTGACGCTGCCGACGAAGAGGATAGTGTAGA
>CAJXUM010001525.1 GCA_913060855.1 uncultured Lewinella sp.
AGGTAATGTAGAATGTCTAAATTGGGAATGAGGCTTGGCAGAGACTCCGAGTCGAATTCACCGGACGTTTAAAAATCACCTGAAATGTTAGCTAAAACTAAAATCTATTACACCCTTTTAACCACTTTACTCCTTACATTTTTTGCTTGTTCAGCACCACCAATAGCGGAAACTCCTCAGTTAAAAGACCCGTTCTTTGGCGTCAAAGCTGATGCTACGCCAAGGCTTTTAGCACCATCGCTCTTGGCCTCGCCAGCCCAAGAATACAATGGTACTTTCTCACCTGATGGAAAGGTATTTTACTACACTACTGATGTTGCCGGACAATCGATCATCACGTTCACTGAATTAGGTGCTGACAATAATTGGAGTGCCCCACAAGTGGCTTCCTTTTCCGGTACTTATACTGAATATGACCCGCTATTTTCTCCCGATGGATCGAAGTTGTTTTTCAGCTCTAGAAGACCTAAAGATGGAAGTAGGCTAAGTCGCATTTGGTTTGTCGAGCAGCTAGGGACCGAGTGGAGCGAACCACAAGCCATCCAGCTAACCGATTCAGGACAAGAGGAGTACTATAGTTCCATTACAAAAGAAGGCACCATTTACTTCAATATTTGGTCAAATGGCAACCTCTACAAAGCTCAAAAAACGGATACAAGTTATATCGTAGAAGAACTCCCAGCTCCACTAAAAACAACCTACGGACAAGGTGATCCATTTATTTCTCCCAATGAAGACTACCTCATCTTCAGGGGATTCGGAGAAGATACTTTTGGACGGGGAGATCTATATATCAGCTTTAATATCAATGACCAGTGGACAACGCCAGAGAACCTGGGGGAACCCATCAATTCTGCCGCTGATGATATCTGCCCTTATGTGACTACTGATGAAAAGCTTTTCATTTTCGCGAGTAGTCGAATGGAGGATAAATTAGAGATATCACCCCTGGCTCCTATCGCTGAAGCGCATGAAAAATTCCAGTCTATAGACAATGGAGAAATGAATATCTACTATATGTCGGCCAGTTTTATTGGGGAGATGCGACAGAAGCACTTGCAATAGTTCCCCCAAAAGCTCGGACTCAGACTTCAGAAGTTTCCTTCGACTTCGCCTGGAAAACTTCTGAAGTCTAGCTGTGCTATTTTTAGCTTTAAATAGCACAGAAAACTTTATATTCCGCTTTTATTCACCACATAGAAGCCCTTTCAGTATATGGATTCCCAATCATTTCGCCAGTATGCCCATCAATTTGTAGATTGGATGGCCGATTACATGGATCAAGTCGAAGAATTCCCCGTTAAGTCGCTCGTCAAACCGGGGGAAATATATGAACAGATTGATTCCTCGATTCCCAAAGGAGGAGAGCCGATGGAGCGTATTTTTCAAGATTTCCAGCAGCAAATTTTACCGGGCATAACCCATTGGCAAAGCCCCAATTACTATGCCTATTTCCCCGCTAATGTCAGTCCTCCCTCAATACTAGCCGAAATGCTGACCGCTACCATGGGGGCGCAATGTATGAAGTGGGAAACTTCCCCTGCCGCAGCCGAACTGGAAGAAAGAGTCATGGAGTGGCTGCGAGATGCGATGGGTATCCCCGCTAGCTGGGAGGGAGTGATTCAAGATACAGCCTCCACGGCTACATTGGCCGCCATACTGTCGGCGCGCGAGCGGGATTCGCAATTTGGGGTCAATACGAGGGGGTATGAAGGGTTCACGAATTATCGAGTCTATTGCTCTACCCAAACTCACTCTTCTATCGAAAAAGGGGTAAAAATAGCAGGTATTGGCAAGGAGAATCTCGTCAAAATCCCAGTCGACAGTGAAATGGCCATACGTCCCGATGCTTTGGCCAAGGCCATTGAGGAAGATATCGCAGCAGGGAAACAACCACTTTGTATTGTTGTAGCTACGGGTACGACGGGCACGACAGCTATAGACCCGCTCGATGCGATTGGCGATATCGCCGTTCAGCATAACATTTGGCTACACGTCGATGCGGCCTACGCAGGCTCTGCCCTACTACTCCCCGAATATCAGTGGATGATCAAGGGCATTGAGAAAGCCGATAGCTTCGTCTTCAATCCGCATAAATGGCTGATGACCAACTTTGATTGTACCGCTTATTTTGTCAAAGATCGTGATGCATTAGTCAACACCTTTGCCATCCTCCCCGAATACCTCAAAACTAAAACAGATGGTCAGGTTAATAACTGTCTCTTATACACATCTGACGCTGCCGACGAAGAGGATAGTG
>CAJXUM010001526.1 GCA_913060855.1 uncultured Lewinella sp.
CTACGGAGCGTAAAATAGCTGTAGGGAGGTTCCGTAAATCAATATTTGCAGCCTGAATCGCTACCTCCAAACAAGCACTAAGATATCCAAAGTTTTGGTCAAGCCGAAGCACGGAATGACTTCGGATATCTCGCTCAGATTGATGTGATCATTCTTTTAATAATCACTGTAGAAGATGAAGATAAGCTTATTCAAGCAAAAATGGGGTCAAGTACTCGACGGGAATAAGAATGCCAGCTCGGCGATCGAATACTTATCGAAGAAAAATATTGGACTTTTCACCAAAATAGTTTTAGAGGAGTATTATCTTCAGTATCAAACAATTGAACTCATGAAAAAACAATTTTTATTTCTTGTACTGATCTTGTTCCTGGCAGAATCCCTAATCGCTCAATCTGCCTCAGAACAAATTAAAAACTTAGAATGGAGGGCGATCGGGCCTGCTAATATGGGCGGTCGCGTAACGGATATCGATGGGGTCCCCGGTGACCCTACCACCTTTTATGTGTCGGGAGCAGATGGAGGAGTGTTTAAGACAACCAACGGAGGAGTAACATTTGATGCCCTTTTCACCAAACAAAGGGCTTACTCTGTAGGGGCGCTGACCGTTGCACCTTCGGATCACAATGTCTTGTGGTTGGGGAGTGGAGAGGGGGACCCTCGCAATAGTGTCGGCTATGGTAATGGTGTATATCGTTCGATCGATGCTGGGCAAACTTGGGAACACCTTGGCTTGGATGACACGGAGCGGATCAAACGCATCGTGGTGCATCCAGATGATCCAGATGTAGCTTGCGTATGTGCTATGGGACATGAATGGGGCGCTAATGAGGAACGAGGTGTTTTTAAAACGACTGATGGGGGAAAGAATTGGACAAAAGTCCTGTATCTCGATAAAGATACCGGTTGCTCAGATATCGCCATAGATCTTTCCAACCCCAGGATAATGTATGCGGGTATGTGGACCTTCCGCAGACGCCCTTGGCGCTTCGATGGAGGGGGAGGTAAAACGGCTGTATATCGCTCCAAAGATGGAGGAGACACCTGGGAAAAGATCATGAAAGGTTTGCCAGGCGGCCCGATGGCGAGAATAGGCTTGGCGGTTGCCCAAAGTGAGCCGAATATCGTTTACCTAGTAACCGAATATTCTAATACTTCGGGGACCCTCTTCCGTTCAGAGGATCGGGGTAATTCCTGGAAACTGGTCAATAAGAACCCAAACATCAATTTTCGGCCTTTCTACTATAGTGACATTCGAGTTGATCCCAACTATTCCAATATCTTGTATTCACTTTCCGGAGGGCTGTACAAATCTATCGACAGTGGAAAGAGCTTTCAACGCATTGCTGATGATGTGCATGGCGACCACCAATCTTTTTGGATCGATCCAGATAATTCTAAGCGGGTTTTGAGTGGCAGTGATGGTGGATATCAGGTATCCTATGATCAAGGAGCGACCTGGGATATCATTAACAATGTCGAGCTATCCCAGTTCTATCAATTGAATGTGGATATGCAGGATCCTTATCAGGTCTATGGCGGCTTACAGGATAATGGCTGCTGGACAGGTCCTAGCAACTCCCTGAATTCCAAAGGGATTTTGAAGCGGCATTGGAAAAGAATTAGCTATGGTGATGGCTATTACGCGGAGCCAATCCCAGGAAGTGAGCATGAAGTATATACGAACCTGCAAGGTGGAGTGCCTTTCCACGTAAATACAAATACGGGGGTAGTTCGTAGTATCCACCCTTTCCCCAAAATCATAGGATCAGCAGGTGATGCCATTGAGAACCACAAGTATCGGTTCAACTGGGACGCACCCATTCATATTTCACCCCACGATCCCAATACGGTTTATTTTGGTGGCAATGTCCTTTTCAAGAGTACCGATCGCGGACATAGCTGGACAGAAATTAGCGGGGATTTGACCACCAACGATAAAGAGAAGCAGAGAACATCAGGTGGAGAGATCTATCAAGACAACACGGCTGCAGAATTTCACTGTAGCATTCTTGCCATCGCAGAATCACCCATTGAAGCAGGTGTGATTTGGGCGGGGACAGATGATGGCAATCTACAAGTGACGCGCGATGGCGGTAAGTCATGGACGGATGTAAAAAGCAATGTAGGCAAGATGCCGGCCTTTGCCTGGATTGGCAAAATACACGCCTCAGAGCATGATGCGGGAACGGCATTTATAGCCGTAGATCCTGTCTCTTATACACATCTGACGCTGCCGACGAAGAGGATAGTGTA
>CAJXUM010001527.1 GCA_913060855.1 uncultured Lewinella sp.
TCGGCAGCGTCAGATGTGTATAAGAGACAGCCATATGATCGATGTACTTTAGGCCAACAGAGCTGGTTTCAAAATTCGGCGTTTCCCACTTTTTAAACCCAGGAAGAAAAACCCCATTATAGTCCTTCCGCTCTACAAACACATGCAATACTTCCCCATAGGTATGAATCGCGGATCGCACAACTCGCCCTTTATCATCCGTTTCTACGAGCGGTTCCATGGCCGCTTTAGCCCCTCTTTTTACGGTCTCTTCAAAAGCATAAGTGGCGTCATCTACCCACAAGGCAGTGACTTTTACGCCATCACCGTGCTTATCAATATGTTTGCCTATCTCGGTGCCACTCACCAATGGGGACGTTAAAACCAAACGGATTTTATCTTGCACTACCACATAAGATTCCGATTGACGCGAACCTGTTTCCAAGCCTCTATAAGCCAAAGGTTGAAACCCGAAAGCTGTACGATAAAAATGAGCTGCCTGCTTGGCATTACTGACATACAACTCAACATAATCGGTCCCATTGATAGGCATAAAATCAGCCGCTTTATCAAAGAGTTTCGGTAGACTTACAGTTGGTGTATTCATATTATTTCATTTATTTGTCATAATAATAGTTGTCATGACAAATATATTCCAATTCCACGGATATTGCAAGTTTATCGCACAAACTTACCGCCACTATTTTCTAGTCGCAGTGTAAGATGGTATAGAATGGATTATTAAGAGGCGTTTAAAGTCGCAGCTAGCCTACTAGTTGCCTCCATTCAGGTTTTCAAATACCTGATTGATAATGCGGAAGAAGTCAGTGTAATCTGCATCCGACAGGTTTTCCCAGCTTTGTTGACGCAGAGAAGATACCGCAGGTTGGACTTTTTCTACCGCAGCTGTTCCTGCAGTCGTTAGAAATATTTTGTAGCGTCGGCGATCATTTTCAAAACGTTGTCTTTCTACGAATCCTTTTTTTTCAAGCAAATCAATAATTCGGGAAACAGTAGGTGCATTTTTGTAACTATCACCGGCCAATTCTGTCTGGGACTGACCATTGCGATGGTACAAACTATCCAGCATCACCCATTGCTCAGGCGTAATATCAACCCCGAGCTGGGCAAAAGCCTGCAGGTATCGAAGTTTCACTAGTCTCGATGTGCGTTCAAGGTAGGAGCCAATTTTTTTGGCTTCGTCATATTCGTCCATATAGCATGGTTTGGATAAGGAATGAGTTCCAAATAAAGTCGTTCTCAACGAATTTGCGCTCTTTTCAGTAAGGGATAAGTAGCCCAAAGTCCGAAAATCGGGCCGGGTACTAGCCATAAGAGCGCCCATTCTAATTGATCATTTAACTGATAATATTTTAACAATTGTATACTAAAAATCGTAACACTAAAGCCTATGCTGGTAGATATGGTGAGGGCAGATCCTATCCATTCTTTGGGTGCAGTTTGGGCTGTAAGCGTCGAAAATTGTGGTGAATCTCCCACTACAGTTAATCCCCATACCAACATAAATCCCAACAGAACATAAGGAGGCATTTGATAAATAAAGATAGACATTAAACAACAAATGAGTGAAACGGCCAGTTGGAAAAAAGCCACCTTGGCGCTCCCTCTTTTCAAAGAAACATAACCTCCCCAAGTGCAACCTACAAAACCAATAGCGATAATCAGAAAGGACCACAAAGAAATATCAAATTCAAATTGAGGGTGAAGCTTATGATAATGCGCCAGGACAATAGGAATAAATGCCCAAAAGGTATAGAGTTCCCACATGTGTCCGAAATACCCGAAGGCCGCCGCTCTAAAGTCCTTTACTTTGAAAACCTCAATTAAGGCCGTCGGTTTGAAGACCGTTCCTTTTTTTCTAAATGGACCATCTGGGACTAGCCAATACAGACTTAGGCCACCTATAGAAGCTAATATGGAGACGGCTATCAAAACGCTAGTCCAGTCCAGGGCGGCTCCAAAGCTCCTAATCAAATGCGGCAGTGCGGTGCCCAATACCAAAGCGCCCACTAAGAGACCCAATGCCTTACCCAGGTCCTTAGCAAACCAATCGGCGGCTACTTTCATGCCTACCGGATAAATACCTGCCAAAAAGAAGCCAGTAGCAAAACGGTAGAACAACAAGGCTGTAATGCCGCCAGGCAGCAAAAACACCAACACATTACACAGGGCGCCCAACAAGGCACAAATGAGAAAAATCGCACTGGGTGAAAAACGATCCACCATATTTCTGTCTCTTATACACATCTCCGAGCC
>CAJXUM010001528.1 GCA_913060855.1 uncultured Lewinella sp.
CTTCGTCGGCAGCGTCAGATGTGTATAAGAGACAGGTAGTATGTGTAGGAGAGCATGTCCAATATGATGGGGACTGCGACCCAAAAGAACACTCCTTCTAAGTCAAACTTCAACGTAGGAGAGCATGTCCAATATGATGGGGACTGCGACGATCCCAAAGCGCGGCCAAATTCGGAAGGGCGAAATGTGAAGTTGGAAACGCTACGCCCTGGAAGGCTTGGAAGCATTCCGAGTTCCAAAAACCGTCTTTTCAAATGCAAGGCAAAGTCGGAAGTGCGAAATGGGAAAGGCTATTGCTTACCAGCCAAGTGCTTCCGCCCTTCATCCGCCAGCAGCAAAGAAACCCGCCGCCATGCCAAAATCCGACTATCGACTATGGACTTTCGACCCCCACCGCCACCCCCCAGCTATTTTAAGTGTCGATTGGCGAGAAGGAATAGTATCAGTGACCAAAAGTCTTTGCATGAGTATAGATTTGGTCAGTAATAATTTGGCCTACAAGCAGCTCTACTCAAAGAGCAATTAGAAAACTTTGCCTATCGTTTGACCAAGCAGTCGAAGTCAACCATCGGGGCGGTTTGCACAATCGCATTACCAAGCGCATATTCCTACAGACCTTCACCCTAGCCGAAACCAAGGCTTATCTGGACAGCTCGGGCGCTCAGTTCAATGCCTATCAAATCATTCAATTATACATGGCCCTGGGAGGCGTACCGCATTATCTCAGGGAAATTGGCAACACCTAAGCCAACCCCACTCCTATAAAACCTGGAGCGCTTACGCTTTTGAGAACATCTGCCTGAAACATATTCCAGAAATCAAAAAAACACTAGGAATTAGTGGCGTTTATTCCCTATCGTCCTCCTTCTACAAAAAAGGAACAGCCACAGAACCCGGCGCTCAAATCGATCTATTGATCGATCGGAATGACCAAGATTATCAATCTATTTGAAATATTTCTTACGCTAATCACAACATTTGGACTAAAACAGAACCCCCACAGTTTAGGCTTAGTACAACAGACGATCAGCATAGCAGATTTCTTTTAAAATACCTGATCCAGAATGCTTGCTGGTCGATGCTAATCAGACGAAAGACAACTAAGAGCATTGCCAGCAGTTCATGTAAAGTGCTTCCGTATTCTGAAGCGTTACTTTCTAGCATATAGAGCTGAGTAAAATCGGAAGTTGGAAGTGAGAAGTCGGAAAGAAGGCCATGGCGGCACGCGTTCCGCCCTGTCTGGTCTGGCGTCAGCCAGGCAGGCTTCCGATTTCGCACCTGTCTGATCTGGCGTTTGCCAGGCAGGTTTCCGCCTTCACATAAGAAATTGCTGGAGCATTGCCCAAAAATGCTCTAAATACCTCCTCTCATTTGTTATGATATTACCGGTGATGCCTTGCGGACTCAATTGAGCAAAAAGATCATTGCCAGCGGTTTGGATCGCATCAATAAATCCGTATATTTAGGAACCGTCGGAGAAAGTTCATTGACAAGCCTGGTTACGGCTTTGCAGCAACTGATGCAAAGCAAAAGCGATCCGCAGGATAGCGTGATTATCTTGACGGTAAGCGTACAGCAAGTCCAATCGATGCAAATACTGGGACTAAATGAACTAGATAGAGATGACTTATCTGGGGAGAAAACAACATTAATACGATAAAGGATTTCAGTTTTTTATGTTAAAAAAATGTTAAAATTTTGCACCCGTTTTTTTAGACCCCTTTTAAATCATTGCTATACAAGTAAATACACTTAATGAAAAATTGTTTAACAAAAAAGGTGTTATTTTTGTTAAATTTTAATATGTCAGCTATTTGTCTTTATTGGGTTAAGTAATTGATTTTCAGTGTATTGATTTTACAAGCACCTTGTTTTGTTTTAAAATGAGTCAAATTTGTGACAGGCAAAAAAGAAATAAAAACAAATCAAAAAATGTTTAATACGGTAATTCTGACACTACTGTGACATATGTTAAAATCGTAAACCCAGCACTGGCGCGGCTTTCCGGCCGATTTTATAGGGTGCAGGGTAGGAGTGATGGTCCAATTTGATGGGGACTACGACGAAATTAATAATAAAGCTACAAATGCGAATTTAGGTAGGAGTGATGGTCCAATTTGATGGGGACTACGACGCTAGTAAAAGCATAAAACAAGTTTTTTGTTGGTAGGAGTGATGGTCCAATTTGATGGGGACTACGACTGTCTCTTATACACATCTCCGAGCCCACGAGACCGAGGCTGATCTC
>CAJXUM010001529.1 GCA_913060855.1 uncultured Lewinella sp.
CCTCGGTCTCGTGGGCTCGGAGATGTGTATAAGAGACAGGAAATGAGTTGTATATCAAGGGGAGTTAGGATTTTTATGCAAGAAGAGATACGAAGAAGATGTTGTAATAGTTCACTCCCTTATCTACCCAATATTGGTAAGCCAATTTTTTAGTAAAAATGGGGCCTGAGATAATACTCTTTCTCCTCTCAGCTTGATATAAAATCCATTATATTTCACCTTAAACCACTTATTATGAAAAACATAGTTGCAATCTGTCTTTTATTACTTATCGCTGCTTGCGCCCCGACGCCTGAGCAGGAACAAACGGAAAATACTCCAACAACAACTAAAGCGCCTTCTCTCCAGGAAGTCTGGGCATCCGACACACTATTGAGAACACCCGAAGCCGTATTGTACGACAAAGAGAGGGATGTACTCTATGTGGCCAATGTCAATGAAGCCCCTTGGGAAAAAGACAACAATGGTTTTATTTCCAAAATGGATACCAAGGGGAATATCATTGATCTACATTGGGTGGATGGCTTCCATGGTCCCAAGGGAATGGGAATAGTAGGCGCGTCTCTATTTGTAGCCGACATCGATGAAGTAGTGGAAATAGATATCAATCAAGGGATCATCCTGAATCGCTATTCGGTGGCCGATACTCCTACCCTAAACGACATCACGGTATTCAATGATAAGGTGTATATCTCTGGCTCTGATAGTAATAAGGTGTTTGAGTTGAAGGATGGAAAAGTAGACCTAATATTGGAGGGAGACTTTGGCCGCCCCAACGGCCTCTTTGCCGAAGCAGATCGTTTGTTGATGATCACCAGTACTAGTAGTGAATTAAAGGCTTTTGATTTGGCCGCAAAAACAAGTACCATCTTGGTGGATAGTTTAGGCCATGGAGATGGGATTGTGCCGGTTGGAAATGGCGATTATCTCGCTTCTAGTTGGAGGGGCGAGTTGTTTTACATTACCGCAGAGTGGAAAAGAACGCAGCTGTTGGATACTCGCGAATCAGCTATCAATGCAGCCGATATTGATTATATTATTGCAAAAAACTTGTTACTTGTCCCTACTTTTTTTGATAATAGAGTGGTGGCTTACCAACTCAAAAAATAAGGCTGTTACTGCAAATAATCACTTCGTCTTGAATTATTCACTTGGAGCTTAGCCGACTTCAGAAGTTTTCACCAGGCATTTCTTAGGAAACTTCTGAAGCCTTGCTCAGCACCTACTTATCAAATTGATCTTTTTCCTTACAATTTGATCTGGCAAAAATGGATAGACAAAAGCATCTTTGTGCTATTCTTAACGATCGGAAAACACAGCAGATGAGAGCATGGCAAATCAACGCCTATGGCGGTCCCGAAGTACTCGAATTAAAAACACTACCTGATCCAAAACCTCAAAATGGGTGGATCTTAATTCGTATAAAAGCATTTGGTATTAATCGGAGCGAATTGTATACGCGGCAAGGGCATTCTGGCGATGCGGTTACGCTTCCTCGAGTATTAGGCATTGAATGTGTTGGAGAAGTATTAGACGGAGGTGGGACGGATTTAAAAACCGGGCAGAAGGTAGCTGCTGCTATGGGGAATATGGGACGCTTATTTGATGGTGGCTACGCTGAAATGTGTCTACTACCTAGAAGTAATGTGTACCCGGTCAATACTACACTGGATTGGGCTACACTCGGCGCGATACCTGAAATGTACCTGACAGCCTGGGGGGTTATCAAGGAAGCTATCGACCTACCCGCCAATTCTTCTTTACTTATACGGGGAGGAAGTTCTTCTGTAGGTTTGGCTTGTGCTAGTATTGCCAAGGAAATGGGATGCACGGTATTTGCCACTACCAGACGTGAACACAAAGTCCCGGTTTTAGAGGCCGCTGGCGTCGACCATGTTTTAATGGATAAAGGAGCAGTTGAAAAAGACATTAAAGCTATCCTACCGCAAGGGGTAGCCGGTGTAGTAGAATTGGTAGGGATTGAAACAACCATTCTCGATTGCCTGCAAAGTACAGCGCCCAAAGGAACGGTTGGAATGGTCGGGTTTTTAGGTGATACCTGGGACTATAAGTTTTTCCCTTGGATGCCTTCCACCGTAAAATTGACCTTATATAGCACAGAAACCCTCCATACAGCATACGCCACGCCAGTACTACAAACCATTCTCGACCGGGTAGCCAATGGCATCTACCAGCCTAATATCTGTCTCTTATACACATCTCCGAGCCCACGAGACCGAGGCTGATC
>CAJXUM010001530.1 GCA_913060855.1 uncultured Lewinella sp.
CACTATCCTCTTCGTCGGCAGCGTCAGATGTGTATAAGAGACAGCATTAATGAAGAATGCTAAATACCGAATTTGCCTTACAAAAACACCTGGATTATTGTGTGGCACAAGCCACTAAAACGCTAGCACAATTACCCGATAATGCTTTGATTCCGCGGAATATCCCACCGGATGAAAATAAATGGAAGTTGGTGGATTATGAGGACTGGACTAGTGGTTTTTGGCCAGGCGTTTTATGGCAATTATACGAGTATACAAATGATGATGCATGGAAATCCAAAGCAGAGGAATACAGCAATCTGTTGATTCCACTATCAGCTCGTCCTGCATTAGATCACGACTTAGGTTTCCAAATCTATAATAGTATCGGTCATGGTCATCGCTTGACTAAAAGTCCAGCCTATAAAGCAATTTTATTGAAAACGGCTAACTCCTTGGCCGGTCTTTTCAATCCCAAAGTAGGTACAATTCTTTCTTGGCCGATCATGGTTGAAAAAATGAATTGGCCGCACAATACCATTATTGATAATATGATCAATTTGGAGTTGCTTTTTTGGGCAAATCACAATGGAGGGCCAAAGGAGTGGTATGATATAGCCCTGAGACATGCTGAAACAACTATGAATAATCACTTCCGGGAGGATCACACGACCTATCATGTGGTCGTATATGATCCTTTGACCGGGAAAAAAATCAAAGGGCTTACGCATCAAGGTTATGCGGATGGATCCTTGTGGGCACGTGGTCAGGCCTGGGCGATTTATGGTTTCACCATGGTTTATCGGGAGACTGCTGATCCCCGTTTCCTAGATTTTGTACAAAAAATTACGGATGTCTACCTGGAAAGATTGCCGAAAGATCGAATTCCTTATTGGGATTTTGATGTGCCTAATATATTGGAAGAACCTCGGGATGCATCAGCCGCAGCCGTTACGGCCTCCGCTCTATTGGAATTATCTGCTTATGTGCCCGATCCTGAAAAAGCGGCTTATTATCGGGATCAAGCCGAACAAATGATTCGTGTGTTGTCAACAGAAGCCTTCCAAAGCAGGGATCAAAATGCTGCCTTCCTATTGCATTCTACGGGTCATTATCCAAATGGAAGTGAAATTGACTACGCTATCATTTATGCCGACTATTATTACCTGGAAGCTTTGCTACGGCTATATAAATTGCAAAACAAACAAGCCAATATTGATTCGGTTTTGGCCGAAGGCTGAACGTTAATACCTTAGAAATTTAATAATTCAAAAATAATATTCAAGTTAACATGAAGATTAAGTACGCTACAAATCCAATTGATTTCAAATCATATGATACCTCCCGTTTGAGATCAGAATTTCACTGTCCAGGCCTGGTAGAAAATGGAGCCATCAATTTGGTTTATTCTCATTATGATCGCTTTATTTTCGGCGGCATTATTCCGACCGGACAAAGCATAAAATTACCGACTTACGATCAGCTAAAATCTGATTATTTTCTGGAGAGAAGAGAGTTAGGGATTATCAATGTCGGAGACGCGGGTAAGGTCACGGTTGATGGAGAGGCCTACCCCATGAATACCCTAGATACTCTTTATATTGGGAAGGGAATTGAAGAAGTGATTTTTGAAAGCGCTAATCCTTCTACACCTGCGAAGTTTTACCTCAATTCCACTCCGGCTCACCATGCATACCCCACCACTTTCGGGGCTAAAGCTGATGTTAATAAGGTAGAATTGGGTAGTCAGTCCACTTCCAATGAACGAATAATCTATCAATGTATCCATGAAAATGGCATCCAGAGTTGCCAACTGGTAATGGGCATAACAGAGCTGAAAGAAGGAAATGTTTGGAATACCTTTCCCCCTCACCTACACGACCGGCGGATGGAAGTCTATTTCTATTTCGATCTACCAGGAGACCATCTAGTCATGCATTTTATGGGGCAACCGCAAGAGACCAGACATCTCGCTGTAAGAAATGAGGAAGCAGTAATTTCTCCTTCATGGTCTATTCACGCTGGCTCCGGCACCACCCATTACAAATTTGTATGGGGTATGGGCGGTGAAAACAAGTCCTTCGCAGATATGGATAGTGTACCATTGACAGAAGTATTGTAAATGGTTCAAGGTGCCATTTGTCAAACAGAAAATCATGATAGACTTTATTATGAAATGGTTTGTATAGGGATGGAAACTATTTCATAATAAAGTCTAATTTCTGTCTCTTATACACATCTGACGCTGCCGACGAAGAGGATAG
>CAJXUM010001531.1 GCA_913060855.1 uncultured Lewinella sp.
CTACACTATCCTCTTCGTCGGCAGCGTCAGATGTGTATAAGAGACAGCTATTAAAAGAACAAGTATGAAAAACCACACTCGCTTTCCTTTCAGTCTATTGCTACTGATCTTACCCCTATGGCTCGCTGCACAAGAAACCGAAGCCCAATGGACGCCCGAATTCAGTATGCAGTTCAAGCAAATTGGTACTAGTAACCTATCGCCAGATGGCAAATATGTGGCCTACGTGGTACGTGAAGCCTTGATGGAAGGCGAGAAGTCGGAGTACCTACAGCAGATTTGGATAGCGGCTACAGATGGCAGCATGGATATTCAATATACACGTGCTGATAAGTCGAGCCACTCCCCAGTTTTTTCTCCTGACGGCCAGCAGATCGCTTTTTTATCGGATCGTTCTGGAAAGACTCAATTATGGGTAATGCGCTTAATGGGCGGTGAGCCGGAGGAGCTAACGAGTGGAAAAACGGGTGTAGCATCCTTCCAATGGTCGCATGCGGGAGATCGAATTGGGTTCTTGGCTAAAGACATGGAATCGGAGGAGGAAGAAAAGGCCAAGAAGGAAAAACGTGCGGTGATTATGGTAGATCAGAATTTCAAATACAATCATTTGTACACGGTGGCCTTAGAGAAAGGCGAGGATGGGGAACGAAAAGTGCAACGCTTGACGAAAGGCGATTTTCACGTATCGGATTTTGATTGGTCACCAGATGGTAAAACGATTGTGTTTTCACATAAGGAGGATCCGAAAATCAACACGAGTCGAAGTGGTTATGATATCGCCCTAGTGGCTTCGGATAGTGGAGCGGTACGTCAATTGGTGAGTCAACCAGGAAGTGATGATAGTCCTCACTTTTCACCTGATGGGAAGCATATCGCCTTTGTCTCGGATAATGGCCAGCCGGAACCCATCGGCTTAGGTGATCTATACCTCATTCCTACCGCTGGAGGCGCACTCACGGCCTTACCTCATACCCCCGATCGCAATGCGAATCTAATGGGCTGGACAGCTGATGGTAAGAGCTTACTATTCTCTGAAGCTTATAAAACTTCTCGTACAGCCATGCTTTTACCCATATCGGATGTATTGGCAGGTAAAAAGGGACGAGGAAAAGCCAAAACGCTATGCCCTCTCGATGGCACAAGTAGTGGTATTTCATTTGATCAAAGTCGCCAAAAGATGACTTACGTCTATCAAAATCCAGATCAAGCGGCCGAGTTATATGTAGCTTCTATTACTGGGGATAATCCGAAGCAATTAACCAAGGTGAATTCGGGCATTACTTTGCCTGCTATGGGAAAAACGGAATTGATTCAATGGAAATCAAAGGACGGTATGGACGTAGAGGGCTTACTGACTTATCCTGTCGATTATGAACCCGGTAAGCAATACCCAACTATCCTGCAAATTCATGGCGGACCTGCCGGTGTTTTTACCAAAAACTTCACCGGTAACCCTGGTATCTATTTGACCCAGTATTTTGCAGAAAAAGGCTTTTTTGTTTTGCGGCCCAATCCAAGAGGAAGCTCGGGCTACGGCAAAGAATTCCGCTATGCTAATTTCCGGGATTGGGGTTTTGGTGATTTTGAAGATTTGATGAGTGGGGTAGATAAAGTGGAGGAGATGGGCTTGGCCGATAAAGAGGCTTTACTAGCCATGGGTTGGAGCTATGGAGGTTATATGACTAGCTTTTTGGTTACGAAAACGAACCGATTCAAAGCGGCGAGTATGGGGGCTGGCCTACCCAACTTGATCAGTATGACCACGACGACGGACATTCCAGATTACTTAGTCGGCCACATGGGCAAAGAGTTCTGGGATGATTATGAAACCTATGAGAAGCATTCCGCCATTTATCAGATCAAAAATGTAAAAACACCCACGCAGGTTATTCATGGTGCTCAGGATTATCGAGTGCCTTTCACACAAGGCCAGGAATTCTATGTAGCCTTGAAAAGATTGGGGGTAGATACAGAGATGATGGTTTTGCCTCGTACCCCGCATGGCCCACGCGAGCCGAAGTTGCAGATGGCCGTATCTCCTGGGATATTGGGTTGGTTTGAGAAATATTTGCCCACCAAAGCGAAACCGTAACCGACCAATTTATTGGTCAGGTTCACCGACATGCTCCTGCTTGCTATCTTGTATAGCGAGCAGGAGTCCGTGACGAATAGCCTACGCAATCACCCCTTCACCTGTCTCTTATACACATCTGACGCTGCCGACGAAGAGGATAGTGTAGA
>CAJXUM010001532.1 GCA_913060855.1 uncultured Lewinella sp.
CGTCGGCAGCGTCAGATGTGTATAAGAGACAGATTCAAAGCTGGGATGCTAATCTAGAAAAGGAAATAGTAGCTGAAAATTTATACCTGGATGAGTCTCGTGAACGACGCATGGCCCACGCGAAAGGAATATTTGAGAAGGCAGGAGCTATTAAAACAGTAGATGAAATAGTGCCCAGGAATCAACTACGAGGCACTTTTAAGATACAAACTGAAAACGGCGTCATCGAAGTCTACTTCACTTTGACGCCGGAAAATGATCCTAAGGTGCAAGATCTTGATATCTCCTTTGAGGCGAAGGAATGAAGTGATGAGCGATCCTAGAAGGTCTTTTTTTAATATATGTCGACCGTAGTTGAACCTATCTTTTGTAGCTAGGTAGTAGGCAGAGCCATTGAGACACGGAGCTTTATTTTTCTCCGTGTCTCAGTGCCTCTTTGTTCAATTATCCGGCGTGAATTCCGCCCAGCAAATGCTATCCTTCCAACTTCAAGACCGCAAACTTACCTTTGTTCCAACCATGAACTAGTAGGTATAACTGCTTAGACCCATCGGCGGCCTTGACATAGTGAGGCCAAACATGGTGGATATTAGTCAGCACTGGAATCTCCAACTCTCCGGGAACAATAGTAGACACCAACTTCTCGCCAGTGTGGGCGTAGATGGGAGCCGATTTTTGGTCGCCAATCGCTCTCAAAGCATTAAAGAAAAAATGCTCTGATTTATAAGACACATTACAGACGAGACTACCTTCTGGGATATTATCAAAGGTCTCGATGAAAGCGCCGTCTTTTCGGAACTTCACTACTTGTCCGGCTGCCCGATTGGCTACCAATAGATGTCCTTCATGGGCATAAATGCCATGCGCCGTTTGAAATTGCCCGGGTGCTTTGCCCTTGCCACCCCAAGCCAATTTTCCCCAAGTCCAAGAACCTTGTACTTCTTCAATAGTAAGTACAAAATCACCCTTAGAATATCCATGCGTCGCGTAAATTACGCCATCTAGATAAGTGACATCTGTGACGCCAAAATTGCTACCCTTCGAGGCAAAGAAATCATTGGCAGGAACGAAATCAAATTCATTACCTCTTGGTTTGAGAATATCGCTGACGATCGTACCATCGAGATTGAGTACCAAAACTCGCTTACCTTCTTGCGCAACTGCCAATTGCTTTTTCCCTTTGTGCACGAAGAACACGATACCGTGAATATTGTCCTTGAGACGCTCATCCGTCCCGATTTTTGTCCAGGTCTTCAGGTCAGGACTGATAGAGCAAAGGCCATAGCCTGGGATCCCGGTGTAGACGATACCCGTTTCAGGGTCCTCGTTAAAACCACCATGCATGCCCGATTCAAATTCCAATGCACCATCAGGAAATGCTGACGTTAAGCCTTTGTCCCAAGAAAAAATGAAGTCTCCTTGTCCCGTCACCAATTTGGCCCGATCCATGTTTGCATTCGCATTCGCTACCAATGGCTCATGCGGATGCGGATGGTCCGAAAGAGAGTGATGGTCATGACCATGATGGGAGTGCGTCGTATCATCATGCTTGTTGCCATGCGCCATAAAGGCGAAGGAAAGCCCCAAGACAAATAGTACTAATGCAATCTTGACTGTTGGTATTCTTTTCATTGTTTTGATATTTTACTAATTGATTGTTGTTTTCGAATAGAAGGTATAAATATAAAATATTCGCGGGGAGTAGGATGAAGTAAAACTATTTTGTCTTGTCCTGCAGCAGGCTAGATTTACTACTCTTCATGATTTATTACGATAGCAGCTACCCCTTCATCCCAACCGAAAAAGTACCCAATTCCCCATGGTTCCGCTAAGGTGCTCATTTTTAGACTTCTGTTATTATATCTGAACGCTAAAATGAAAGTTTTTTTGCTATTTTTCGCTCCTTTGGGAATTTGCTTGAGTTGCAGTTCCTCACTGGCGCCTTCCTTCAAAGTCCATTGCCTCTTCACGGCTAAGTCATTTGGGTTTAAAACATAAGTCATGGTAAAGTCTAGTGTTAAATAACCCATTAGGCCATTTTCGCTTTGAAAACCTTTGTGGCAAATACTTCTATTAATACGCCATAAATAATACCAGCAACAGTAAAGAAAGCAAAACCAGCCAGGTTATCCTCGAGGAAAGCGATGGAAGTTATTAATGAGACCAATAAACCAATCAGGGCCCCATGGGCCTGTCTCTTATACACATCTCCGAGCCCACGAGACCGAGGCTGATCTC
>CAJXUM010001533.1 GCA_913060855.1 uncultured Lewinella sp.
GTATTGATATGTATATTCTGGGCTAAATATTTTTTCATGGTCAACTTCTATATTGACCATTTTTAAAGAAACTGGCTCAAGGTTTTTGTCCATAAAGCTTCGGTATGAATAGGTAGTAGCCCATGCCCAGCAAGAACCTTTGTTTGCCTGGTTCCCCGCTGGTGGAAACCAATCTGATAAATCAATTTTGGGTTGTAATTTAATTGTTGTGTCTTCCGAAATAAAATTCACTCCTTCTTCTTCAGGATAAAAATCATCTTCGCCTAAAAAATAGGAGTTATCCTGGGCGAGTACTCTCAAGCTTGCATAGCAAAGAAGAAATACGGTCAAAAGGGGAATTATTCTATTGAACATTGGAATACATTTTAAAACCAAAAAATAGTAGCTGTTAGTTGCTTGACTGCTACTTTCTTCGAAACTGAAACTTCAGCACGTCACCTGTCAGGACCGCTCCAATTGTAAAGACGCCATTAGATGGAAACCCATCGACATTGAGATCATTGAAAAACCATAGAGGGGTAAAGTATAAGTTCAGGTCATTAAATAGTAAATTAACATTGAGTTCTGCCCCCCAGAAAGAGGTCTGGTCTGTACCAAACTTATCCACCAGCAATGTTTTCTTGGAGGATAAATCTGATGTAAGGAAACGTCCTGAAAGACCACCTCTAATTATTATGTCAAACCGATTATCATTGAAGAGTTCAAGGCCCTGAAGAGGATAGTACGCCAATAAAATCTTCAATTGACCAGGAGTTGCATTTTGCAGCGTTCCATCTATTATCCACTTATCCAAACCCAAGGCGAGATTAAGATTTATTCCCATCTTCCCTCTCTCTTTAAAGAAGTACTCTCCATTGAAGGAAAAAGCTTGTCCTCCGAAATCAGGAACAATAATTGAATTGAAATAGCTATTATTACTGTTTACTTCATTCTCTTTTACTTTATTTAAGGTATAGCCTAGCGTAAATGACCAAGCCCCCTGTTTGAAAATAGTGGCCACCAATGATCCATTTAATTTTTCCTCGTTATCCACAGCAATTTCAGAAGTTTCTCTAAATGCACCATTAAGCTGTATATGAAGGTGTGGTAAGTTTTCTTCTTCTGAAAACTCTTCTTCCCCTCTTGGTAAGTCAAATTGGTAAATGTTAGGCGAAAACACTTGAGAAAACAATTCTCTTGCAGGAAGCATGGCGAAAAGCACTAAAAATAGGGTTAATATATTTTTCATTTTTAATAATCATTTGTGTTTATGAAATCGTCTTATTATTGACCAATAGTAAGAAAGCGATTGATCAAACTGTTAGTTAGCCAACCGAGAACCTTCCCATTTTCTTTGCCATTATCCGTGATGAAGATATCTTGACAGTCTTTTATACTATTCATTTCCTCAATTGCCTGTTTGAGGGCTATATTCTTAGCTACTGTGATGAATCCTCTCTCTTGTTTGTATCCAAAGTTCTTTGGGTTGTCTGTGATCATCTGCTTGAGCATCAACTCTTTTTGTGGATCTGAGCTTTGGCTCTCCTTATACTCAACCATAGTACTTCTATGGATGACGTATCTCGCTGTCATATCAGAAGAAAATATTGGTATTCGATCCTTATCAATTTTGTTGTATAGGTCAATTAATGATGATAAGTTAGTAGTGCCCTCATCTTTCTCATCAATCTTCTGGGCGACAATGGTCTTACTATTGATCATAATGTTTTCGACACTGATTTCATCCAAAGTATCACGTGTTAGTGCAATAACTTGTTCCGTTGCAGCTTCATAATTATCTCTGCCAAAATAAAAAGCAATGACTGCTCCAATCCATGAGGCCACTAAAGGAACCAGGGTATTGAAGACTGTTTCTGAAGAATCAAACCTATTTCCTTTACCTGCAAACCAAATTGTAGCAATGGAGAGAATTGTGATTAGAGAAAACCCTAAAATAACTATTAGGTTAGTTAACCTAGTGCGGTTTCTATTGTTGGTTTTTTCAGTGTTTGTAAAGTCAAAATCCTTAGCTCTGCGCATAGTATGTTTGTTTAATTTCGTTGGATAGTATCTGAGGTGAATTTCATCTTGGTTGAACAAAATATAGCAGGTGGCATTTGCCTAAAGTGCAATTCTTTTTGAGTATATTTTGTACTTCAAAAATCCAACATTATTTCCTTATTCTAGACGAAGAGTATTTTGACTGTCTCTTATACACATCTGACGCTGCCGACGAAGAGGATAGTGTAGA
>CAJXUM010001534.1 GCA_913060855.1 uncultured Lewinella sp.
GAGATCAGCCTCGGTCTCGTGGGCTCGGAGATGTGTATAAGAGACAGATCTATAAGTCGCTCAATCGAATACTTTTTCTTACTCGTATAATAGTCATCGTCACCACCTTGAGTAGTCGCATTACTAGTCACCAACGGCTCAGGATAAGTAGTCGTAACTTTAGGTCGGCCTACTTTTACTTTAGTGGACCGAAGCAGTGGCCGCACGATACTATTACGGATAGACCGCCACTCGCGAATCAGCCTCTTCTGCCCTTTTTTAAGCCGATAATTTTTGGGTAATTCTGGATGGCGACTGTAGAAGACCATGTCCGTTAGTCTCTTTTCATTCCGATTCCCTCTAGCAATCGCTCGCTTGACCGCCCTACCTCCCAAACGGCGGTTCCTACGGAGGCGAAGTCTTTTTCTTTTCCGCCGCCTATAGGCTGATTCTTCCTCTCCAAATTCGGGCTCTTGACAGCTTTTACATGCACAATCTGATCCGTGGGAAAAAGAAGAGCAAGCCGAACATTCACAATTTATACTATGCGGATGACTTTCATTATCATGTATTAATATTTCATCAAGAATAGTCATGTTTCAAGATTTTTAGCCTACAAATAGAGCTTGTTCGCAAAACCATTTTGCAAGATCTGCTTGACTCCTGCTAATGCTGAAAAGCGATGTTTAGCTCGTAAAAGAAATAAGATGGCGATTTTCTCATCTACGTGTGGAGCCAGTAGGGCGGTTTTAATACCCGCTTCAGCTAAATACTTGTGATACCGAATCGCCATGTCTTTATCCTGGCAAACCAGTGTTTGCATAGGAAATATCCCCCCTTTCAGCTTCCTAGGACTTAGCTGCATTCTTTTCTGAAAAAACAGAATTTTTCTTAAAAGTAGCTGGCGACGAGCGTCACCCGTACGTCGGTTGAGGTCAATGGCTGCCTGGGCTGCTGACAAGTGAGCATTGGAAACGGGGCTGCTACTGATTCGACTACTTGATTTTCTTTTATAATAGTTGATCCACTCCCTACTCCCACACAAAGCAGCTACTGGAACGCCGAACGCTTTAGCCCAAGAACTAATCGTTATGATATCAGGTCCGCTAATCTGCAGCCATTTTAGTATTCCGCCTCCTCCCAATCCATAAGGCATCCGAATACTGGGGTTTTCACCTAGCAGGCCCATTCCCTGGGTATCGTCTAGTACCAATAATCCTCCCAAAGGGCGGATCAGCTGTAGGTAATTCGACAAAGGGGCTGGCTTTCCACAGCGGGGACACCATCCATCTGTAACGATCAGCGGTTTTTTCCCAAGCGGAGTATGTACAGCCAAGGAATGCCGCAAATGCTGACTACTCAAGTGCCTGAACAACACTACTTTCATCCCATTCCCCTTCGCACGCTCCACTCCCGATTGCCCCACAGGATAGAGTAAATGATCTGAGAAAATCACATATTTATCAGGATCAAGCATCCCAAATAAATCCCAGAAAAGATGCAAGGTGGACGGGCCAATTAAGCCCGCCTCCAGCCCTTGCATTCGTGCCATCTCTCCCCCAAGTTGCCGGGCTAAGAGTGGCTCACTAAGTGCCGCCGGCTTCCCCGCAGTCAAGCTTGCCCAATAGGGCAGCTGATGCTGGGGATGGGAAAAGTCGAGATAAAGCGCAGAAGTAAAATCAAGCATGTAGCTATGATATATCGTAATTTCAGCTCGCCTCAGAAGGCCAGCTACTCTCTAATCAATCTAATTTAATCTTATTCTTAAGCCCGATTTCTTCCGTTTCGTTGCGCTTTTAATTGGCGCAATAAGTGGTAAGAAGGTTGATTTATATCCACCTTACTGGTATCCAAACTCAAATCGACATTCGTTACTGCCCGATAGGCATGAATGTATCCCTGAATTTGTTCCCGCCAGAAATGTGACCAGTTGGCAGCCGCTTTCCGATCGGTAATATCAGCCCAATTGCCAAAGCGCACCGATAAGAGTAATTGTTCCCCAAAGCGAGCCAGGTTTCGGAAATGTAAAGGCGAGGCCTTAGTCCATCCCATCATGGTATTGGCAGTGGCAACAGGTTCCATCCAATCTTCGGGATAAGCCACCATCGTTCGACCAGAAAGGAATTGTCTAAATTCTGGCCGAGCCAGTAACCATTGTTGCATCAACATTTCGGCCCGAGCGGTGGAGGGCATATCACCATACCTGTCTCTTATACACATCTGACGCTGCCGACGAAGAGGATAGTGTAG
>CAJXUM010001535.1 GCA_913060855.1 uncultured Lewinella sp.
CGTGGGCTCGGAGATGTGTATAAGAGACAGGCCCACCCTTTCTAAAGAAATCGATCAGCGATAAATAATAATTTGGCATAATTTATGATGTATTTACAAAAGTAAGATATGAAATAAATTTACACGTCCCCCATGACAAACAAACAACAAGAAGTATTGCAAATCATAAAGCTGGTTTGCGAAGAAAAAGGTGAGCCCGTATTGGTAGCGGAGCAAATCGCTGAAAACACCCATCTACGCAATGATCTCCAGTTGGACTCCCTAGAGTTGGCGGAGTTGACGGTGAGAATAGAAGATGAGTATCAAATAGATATTTTTGAAGATGGGATCGTCGAGACCGTCGGTGAGATTTTCAAAAAGCTCTCTGTATGACAGGAGACTTTTTGATGGATCCAGGCCAAGGAATCAAGCTTTCTTATGTGGATTTTCTAATCCATCTAAAAAGGCAAACGGTTTTTAAGCCCATTGTACGGGCTACAGATTTACTATCGTTTTACACAGGTTTGGTGTTAGGAATCATCCATGAAAGAGATATTCGATTGGTAGATGAAGATTTCCTGCTCCCCCCTGACTTAGCGAATGATGAAAACACAACTATTTTACTTGATAAAAAAAAGGTGGAAATGGCTTGTCAGGATATGGATTCCCTTGTGGAACATATCCAGCAGGCCCAATCTAGCCTTTGTCTTTTTACCTCAGGTACAACCGCAGTCCCCAAGCAAATAAACTACCCCATCGGAAGGCTGCTGCGTAATATCCGGCTAGGTCCGAATTACGCAGCCAGCCGGTGGGGACTAACGTTCCACCCCGCCCACATGGCTGGCTTGCAGGTCTTTATGCAGGCTTTTCTCAACAAAAATTTAGTCGTCAATCTTTTTAAGGCTAGCCGCAAAGACTGTTTGGCATTGATCAATAGTTATCAACTCAGTCACCTTTCTGCTACTCCTACCTTCTATCGACTCCTGCAACCTTATGCGTCTCCGATCTTGAGTGTAAAGAAATTGAGTATCGGAGGAGAACGTTCGTCCGTGCGCCTGCATGAACGTTTAAAGGCGTTTTTTCCGAATGCCACGCTATACAATCTCTTTGCCACGACGGAAGCAGGAACCCTGTTTTCAGCGGATGGTGCTTTTTTTCGGGTCCCTCCGCACTTGGAACGATGGGTCCGATTTGAAGGCCAGGAACTTCTGCTGCATCGGTCACTCTTGGCTGATCCCGATACCTTAAATCCGGGAACAGAATGGTACCGTACGGGGGATAAAATAGTATGGGATAAACAAGGACGTTTTCAGTTTGCAGGTCGAAAAAAAGATACCGTCAATGTAGCCGGTTATCGGGTGAAGATAATTGAAATAGAAGAGGCATTGGAACAAATAGAGGGGATACAACAATTTAGGGTTTATAGTAGAAGTAATGCAGTGACCGGGCAACTAATTTGTTGTGACATAAAGCTATTGGATAAAAGCTTGGACATCCCGCAAATTAAGAATCGCTTGAAAGAAAAGCTACAGGTCTTCAAAATCCCACGCATCATCAAGATCGTTGATAAGATTTCTCTTACCTACACTGGAAAAGTCAAAAAATGAGTCAAAACATCTTGCTAACCGGCGTATCTAGTGGTTTAGGCCTCCAAACAGCCGGCTTATTATTAGCGGAGGGGAAACAGGTATTTGGCTTGAGTCGCCAAAGGAGTCCGGGCTTGAATGAGCTTTTGGCCCAATACCCCACTCAATTCCATTGGAAAGCAATCGATCTAAGTCAACATGAAGAACTTAAGTCCAGTGTTTTCCAACAACTCATTCCTGCTGGCACCGTCCTACATGCCTTTATCAATAATGCTGCCGTGGCCTACGATGACCTCATTACCAACCTACAAGTTGATCGTTTGACACAACTCTTTGCCATTAATGTAGTAGCCCCGATGCTCCTGAGCAAGTGGGTGATCCGTAATATGTTGTTGCATAAGCAGGAAGGAAGTATTATTCATTTGTCTTCCATCAGCGTCCATACGGGCTACAAGGGATTGTCGATGTATGCGGCAACGAAAGGAGCGCTAGAAGCTTTTTCTAAAAATGCAGCGAGAGAATGGGGAACCCGAGGGATTCGTTCAAATTGTGTGGTCGCGGGGTTTATGGAAACGGCCATGAGCGCTGGCTTGAGTGAGGAACAAAAGGCTGTCTCTTATACACATCTCCGAGCCCACGAGACCGAGGCTGATCTCG
>CAJXUM010001536.1 GCA_913060855.1 uncultured Lewinella sp.
TCTACACTATCCTCTTCGTCGGCAGCGTCAGATGTGTATAAGAGACAGGTGATGAGCAATGGATCGCCTTTTCTTTGTGGTACGCTAACCGGAGCAATCTCGTCCTTGAAGGCACCACTTTCTGTAGATTGGGCGGAGAGTTTGTAGGATCGAATCGCAAATCGATCTTGCTCTTCTCGGGAAATAGCATATTTGGTAGCCGTCGCATCAGCGCATACGCCCATGGCATTATGATCATAAGCATCCTTCAGGCCATCTCGTGTCAAGCCATCTACCATTGTTCCATCTCCAAATTTATACCCAAAACGTGCTTTTGGAATGTAGTAAGGAATATTAGACATACTTTCCATCCCACCTGCTACGATCAAATCTGTCAAGCCCAACATAATACTCTGGGCACCAAACATTACGGATTTCATACCCGAAGAGCAGACCTTATTAACGGTCGTGCAAGGCACTTCAATTCCCAAATCAGCCCCTAGTGCCGCCTGGCGTGCTGGCGCTTGCCCTAGGTTGGCCGAACAGACATTCCCCATAAATACTTCCTCGATGGCTGAGGCAGATACGCCCGCCTTCTCCAGCGCGCCTTTGATCGCCGCGCTCCCCAATTGCGTCGCACTCAATCCCGCAAACATCCCTCCAAAGCTTCCCATCGGGGTTCGTACAGCAGATACGATGAATACTTCTTTCATATTGATATTTTTAAATCCTTGGTTGTGATTATACTATTCAATGAGATAGCTAGCTCTCATTTAGACTTCAGAAGTTTTCCCAGTCACGCCGGAAGAAACTTCTGAAGTCTTACTTTTTTTACCAAATGTAGCTGCAAAGGTAGTCAGCCCCTCCAGGAAAAACCAATTTATTGCATTGGAAAAATGCAAGAGAGTACTAAAATAAAAAGGACTTCCCTTTAGCTAGTTCTTCAACACTCAAACTAGCTTGTAGGTTGTAAATGAAGTGGTAAGCCGTATTGTAGATTGAGGTGGACGTCGACCCTGGGACATATTTGGTCTTTATTCCATGACTATTACTTTTGGGTAATATCGTTTAAAAATGATCCCTTCCATCCTCCTGGACAGGTATTGTTTACCCGTTTGAGTTTGTCGGACCCACCCTCCTGATATAAATCTTCAACTTGTAACCCCATTTAGTAATAAAGTATGGATCATCACTCCCTAGTTAAAACCATCCGTTTAGTTGCACTGCCCCAAGGGGTTTCCAGGCTATAATAATAGAGCCCGGCTGCGGTCAAGCGCAGCTCCTCTTGACTCTGTCCCGCTGGATATTGAGCAGTTTTGCGCCAAACTTCTTGTCCCAATTGATTATAAATGCGAAGGGTGGCACGGGCCGAGTTGGGTAATTCAAAAGGAATAATAGTCTGGTCGGTAAAGGGATTCGGTCGGTTTTGTAGTAAGGAAAAAGTTATCGTAGGATGTCCATTGAGCGAGGACACCTGGTCGAACTTCAGCGACACGGCGGTCTCTAACAAACTGGCGTCAAAAGCTGCGGCAGCAAGGTTTCGGTCGTTGATTCCGATATGATTTCGCCGATCGAGGATATTATTTCGTGCGACAAAAGTCAAGGTAAAGGCTTGTTCTAAATCAGCCATCTCTTGTGCATTTCCCAGGATGTCTAACCAGACCACCCGAATGAGACCAGTATCTACCATAGAGAGACCAAAATGCTCTTCCGTCAAACTCGGCACTGTACCCAACTCAAGTCCCGCAAAGGACAAAGCAGCGGTATCAAATTGAAGCTCAAATTGAAAACCCACTAATTGTTCAAAGTTTTGGGTATGAAAAGTTGCGTGGAGTGTATCACCTGTATTGGCAGGTGCATTTTCCAATAGGAAGAAGAGGGTGTCGGTAGTGATACTATTTTGTAATGGGGAAGCATTACTGCCTAAATCGCCTCGCTTTATTCCGTAAAAATCGATACCACTCGTATCTCGTTGGATACTTTCTATCGTGATGCTGCTCGGATGGCCGAAGGGTTCATCTGGATCAGAAAAAGTATAGGATTGAGGCCAAAAAATCCAATTGGAACAGGAGTCAGGGAATTGAAGACCAGGCTCTAACAATAGGCGGCGAAGCAATTGCAAATCGGCTTGATCAAGGTTGTTATTACAGTCTAGATCGGCGGCCAATTTTTGATGTGGGCCAACTAAAATACTATTCCCTATCAGGTATCTGGCTAGCCGAATAAGATCTGTCTCTTATA
>CAJXUM010001537.1 GCA_913060855.1 uncultured Lewinella sp.
ATCTACACTATCCTCTTCGTCGGCAGCGTCAGATGTGTATAAGAGACAGTCTATGCACTTCTATTCGTTTTTGGAGCGATTGGAGGAGCTATGATAGGCATGTAAAAAGCCTAATTTGTAAATAGAAAAACAAGAACAGCTTGCAAAATCATGGTGCCGTCGAGTAAGCCGGTGTAAAAGTAGTCATGCCGATCTCCTGTACTTTTTACAATGAGAAAAGCAGCGATGCTACTGCTTAGCAGATATGCCAGGAATTGCGACGCACTGATACCTAATGTATAAAGGTTTAAGTAAGCAAAACATAAAGCCATTGCCAACAGAAAAAGGGCAATGGCTTTACTTTTTTTTATACCATAACGGCTGGGTATGGTTTTTACTTTATTGAACTGATCAATCTCCAGGTCTCTGATATCGAATGGAATGGTGATGGCAAAAACAAAGCAGACTCTTTCCAAACACATGAGTAGGGTGCACAACTGTTGTTCCAATCCTAGCTCTAGCGCGGGTAAGATGACGGTGAGCCACGTCCATACAATAGCGATCAGAAAAACTTTGACAAAGTGAATATCTCGCAATCGTTTCTTTCCTTTCAAAACCGGTATAACATAAGCTAATGAAAGCAAAGCCGGCAGAAAAAGACTCAGTTGAAGGTGGAAAGGAAGTAAAAAGAAGAAATAAGCACTTACCAATATGGAAAGTGCAGCATACAACTTTATATGGTGTTTGAAAGTAGCAATAACCTGGTATCTTCCTGCTTCTTGGAAAGGTTTGGCTTTTTCCAGCCCTACAATTCGATGCAAGGCATAAAGAAATAAACTACCTGAAAAGACGAATATCCAATAGGGGGAATATTGGGCTTTTCCCAATAGGAACAATTGCGTTTGGAGCGTCATCGCCAGTGCGGCAAGGGCAATCCAAAGATTGCTATATAAGATAAGATCAATTATCTTGATCAACCAATTCCGCATACCAGCAGTATCAAGGCTAGAAATACTTAAAGTTATGACCGTTTTCTATACGAAGCAAGGTTTGATAAATTAATCGGATCACATTTTCAACATCATCCTTGTGCGCCATTTCTACCGTAGTGTGCATGTAGCGCAAGGGTAATGAGATCAAAGCCGAAGGTACACCACCATTACTGTAAGCAAAAGCATCCGTGTCAGTACCCGTACGCCGAGAAGAAGCTTCTCGCTGAAAGGGAATTTTATTGGCTTCTGCGGTATCAATAATTAAATCCAGTAATTTATTATGAACGGCAGGTGCATAGGTAACCGAAGGGCCCTTTCCACCTTGGACATCACCAATTTTCTTGGGTTTAACCAAGGGTGTATGCGTATCATGCGTTACATCGGTAACGATGGCTACATGCGGCTTAATCGTCTGCGCAATCATCTCTGCACCACGTAACCCCACTTCTTCCTGCACCGCATTGACAATATATAGACTAAAGGGAAGTTCATCTTTGTTTTCCTTGATCATTCTAGCTACTTCCGCTATACAGAAACCGCCCAATCTATTATCGAGTGCTCGACCTACATAGTATCGATTATTCAAGACACTAAATTCATCATCAAAAGTGATGACGGTACCGACGTGGATTCCCATGGCCAAGACTTCTTCCTTGTCACTGGCTCCAACATCGATGAATATATTATCCAATTTGGGCGTCAAGTTGGCATCGGCTCCTCTTCTGGTATGAATAGCTGGCCATCCAAATACACCTTTGACGATTCCCTTTTTGGTATGAATGTTTACTTTTTTGGACGGAGCAATCAGGTGATCCGATCCACCATTGCGAATGACACTAATAAAGCCATTCTCATTGATGTAGTGAACATACCAAGAGATCTCATCTGCATGCCCTTCTATGACAACTCGGTAGTCTTTTCCGGGATTGATCACGCCATAAGCAGATCCATAATTATCGGAATGCCATTCATCTATGTAAGGCCTAAGGTATTCTAGCCAGAGTTTCTGCCCACTTGTTTCATAGCCAGTGGGAGAAGCATTGTTGATATATTTTTCGAGAAAAGCCTCTGATTGAGTTGTAAGTATTGACATGTTAGCACTAAATTCTTGTTAACTTAAAAACACTTTATGTAGGTTGGTTTTTAATGTTGTTCACTCCAACTTTTAGGGTCTTGTCGCCAGGCCTCTAAAGTCTCTACCTGATCTGTCTCTTATACACATCTGACGCTGCCGACGAAGAGGATAGT
>CAJXUM010001538.1 GCA_913060855.1 uncultured Lewinella sp.
CGAGATCAGCCTCGGTCTCGTGGGCTCGGAGATGTGTATAAGAGACAGGCCATTGTCTCCCGAGACCACAATGATCGTATTTTCCGATAGCCCTTTTTCTTTTAACAATGCCACGGCCTCCGCTACTTCCTGGTCAAATTGCTGGATTTGGAAGTAATAATCACAAATGTCCGCCCGGACTTCATCCGTATCAGGCAGGTAAGGTGGCACCTTGACTTTCGCTGGGTCCATCCCCGAGGCTATTCCGGCTCCATGCTCAAAAGGCCGATGCGGATTGCGCGAAGATAGCCAATAGGACCAAGGTTTATCCGTTGTATTTGCAGTCAAGAAACTCGCGAAATCTTTAAAGGTATATCCAGCCGGGTTTCGATCTCGTCCACCGACTTTGTAATCGCCCGGTCCCCACCCCTTTCGGTCATGCCCCACCTGATAACCGGCACTCTCCAGCAGGTCTGGATACGTGAGAATATCCTTTGACAAGGTACTCCATAGGTTACCGCCTTCTTTCAATCGCCAAATGTCTTGCCCCGTAAGCATAGCGGCGCGAGCGGGGGTACAGGAAGGAGCTGCGCAATAGGCATTGGTAAAGCGGATGCCGTTGGAAGCGATAGCATCGATGGCAGGGGTCTTGACGACTGGGTCACCATAACAGCCTAAATGCTCATAGTAGTGGTTATCAGATAATAGGAGTAAAAAATTAGGCCGTTGTTCCGCCTGCTGCTCCGTGCTAGTTGTACAAGCAGTTATCAACACCAAAAGTAAAAATCCGTATAAAAACGGGTAGTCTAGCTGTCTTGTCATGTGAAAAGGATTTAGGGTTTCCTGCGGTTACAGATAAAGTTAATAGTATTCTGCCATTCAGTTGCTTTAATTACGCAAGATTATCTGGCCCTTGTCGCGCAGTACTGCTTGAGACTTCATTCTTTAGGTCACCTTTAAAACCTCCACGACCTTCTAAAACAATCCACGTACATACATCAGATTCATCACTGAGACAGCCCAGGTTTCACCTGTGTTGACCATTTTATTATTTTTTCGTATATTGTCATATTGTCTCAGTATCAACTCCCTCAACCCAAGATATTACTAGTCTTGGTGTTTCCAAAGTCTCCTACTTTATTGTGTATTATCTACCGTTTATTTAACCCAAAATAGATCTATCATGGCTATTAATAATGAGAAATTCACTCAGCTATTAGGAGACGCAAAAGCTATTTGTACCTTAAAATTAAATGCTTTTAAAGCCTCCCTGGGAGAGGATAATGCAGAGCTTAACAGCCTAAATCAGGAAGCTACAAAAATCTATGAGTCCTTTGCAGATCCTAAATTTTTGGTCATCAATTTTAATTTTGATGAATTGGCCATTCGAACGCGTCTGCAAAAAATCAGCTTGAGTCCTAAAGGCGATTTCCCTCCTTTTAGAATCGCACTAAATGATTTACTCGAATTCCTGAATTCATCCGTTTTGGCAGAAGCTCAAACGGAACACGCTACAAGTACCATCAATCATTCTGCCATCAATCAGAGAATTCTGGAGGCTTTAAGTACAACTAACACCCAACTTAGAGAGGCAAGAAAAAGTATTTCAAAAAAGAAAAATATCAAACTAAAGAATGACCCACGTTATAAGAAGGCAAAAGACAAACAAAAGCCGATTAAGAAAAGATATCGAACAGCCTTAGAAGGAGAGAATATTAAAGGAATTGAAGACGATTTATTGCATATTCGCAATTGTGGCGCAATGGCTGAATCTATTAAAGAAGTCATTCCGTACCTTGATCATTACACTTCCTTAACCACTTTCATGGAAAAGGAACTCGAAACGGTTGCTATTGCCTAATCCGTCTTATCATTATCCCCTCTTAATCAGCCAATATCATGAGAATAAAAATACTAAGCTACACCATCCTATTATCTTTTTTCCTTTGTTCTGGTCTCTACGGACAAAGCCTTTATAAGGATGCTCATCATCTTGCTGAGTCCATTACCTCACTCCAGAAAATACCCGACGACCTTTCTGATGGGGCTCGTGATAGCCTTAAGATCATTACCTCAGCGCAAATATTAGCCATTTTAGACCACTATTGGCAATGGTCAGGTCAGGCCAGACCGGCAGGCGGAATTAATTCTGCCTCAAAAATTCTAGCGGCCTACGCTGAGAACCAAGCCCTCAATCCTGTTCTGGAATCCTGTCTCTTATACACATCTGACGCTGCCGA
>CAJXUM010001539.1 GCA_913060855.1 uncultured Lewinella sp.
CACTATCCTCTTCGTCGGCAGCGTCAGATGTGTATAAGAGACAGATATAGGTTCAGCTACTTTTTTAGACTAAAAACTAACTCAAGGATCATGATAAAAGGGATATTGGCCGGATTAAAGTCTTATAGCGATGGCTTCAATATTATTGTTAAATACAAGCTGTGGGGTTACTTTGCTGCACCAGCACTCATTGGCCTTCTTCTAGGCGTTGTGATATTCTCGACCGCTTGGGGAATTGCCGATAATATCGGGGGATGGTTACTTTCTTATTATCCCTGGGAGTGGGGGAGTGGAACGCTTCTGAAAATAGCCAATGTATTCGGTGGGCTATTCGTAGGGGCTTTTGGCTTGATCATATTTAAGCAGTTGGTCATTGCGCTCTCTGCCCCTTTTATGAGTATGATGTCGGAGCAAATCGAGAAAAAGATGGCCGGTTCGCAAGGGCCGGGCTTCAAGCTATCCAAGATGTTGAGTGACCTGGTTCGTGGATTGCGGATTGCTCTGCGTAATATTAGCCGAGAGCTTTTCTTTACGCTGGTACTTTTTCTACTAGGTCTCATTCCTGTTTTTAGCCCGTTTACGACGGTAGCTATCTTTATGGTCCAAGCTTATTATGCCGGTTTTGGAAATATGGACTTTACTTTAGAACGCCATACTAATGTGCGAGAGAGTGTCCGTTTCGTTCGCCAACATAAGGGGCTGGCATTGGGCAATGGCGCCGTTTTTCTCTTGATCCTGATGACTGTCATTGGGTTTCTCTTTGCATTGCCTTTGAGTACGGCGGCAGCGACTTCAGAAACGCTGAAGCGACTCCATATAGGTCCTGTAGTAGAGGACGGAGAGATGGTGTAATGTAGTGCTTTGGTCTATCCGACGAACTTATACCCGACACCTCTAACAGAGAGAAAGTAACTGGGATGCTTCGGATCGGTTTCAAAATATTTTCGAAAAGAAAGAATGAAGTTGTCAATAGTCCTGGTGGAAGGATATACATCATATCCCCAAACTGACTGAAGAATTTGTTGTCGTGATACCACTTCATTCCGGCGATCGATGAGTAATTTCAATAGCATCGCCTCTTTTTTAGTCAAGCTAAAAGCCTCGGCTTCATTTTGGGCCTCGTAGGTGAGGAAATTGACTTTGTTAGAACCAAAAGTATAGATCTCCGGTGTATTTTCTGGTGCCTTGCTGGTGCGTTTGATTAGGTTATTAACCCGTAGCAAGAGTTCCTCTAAGTTAAATGGTTTGGTGAGATAGTCGTCCGCTCCTTTCTTGAGGCCCGTGATGCGATCCATCGCGGTATCTTTTGCCGTAAGGAAGATAATCGGGACCTCCAGATTGGTCAACCGCACTTGTTCACAGATTTGAAAACCATCTATTTCAGGCAGCATTACATCTAGGATTAGCAAGTCAAAGTGCTGCTCCCGGAAGTATTTTAAGGCATCTTTCCCATTTCCAGCCGCTACTACCTCAAAATCTTCCATCTCAAGATTGAGCTTTACTACATCTCTAATGTTCTCTTCATCTTCGACCAACAAAATTCGCATCATGCTTTGTTATTTGTGCGTGATAGGGGCTATTTGAATCAAAAAGCAAATCCTTTCTCATATTCATTCCTCAAAAGGCCGCGGCTTTGACCCTGCCTGTTCCAATTCCGTTCTTGCGAATCGGCAGCGTTATGCTAAAAATAGTCCCTTTAGGTTGATTATCCAAAACCGCAATCGTTCCCTCATGAGACTTCACAATTTCTTTGACAATGAATAAACCCAAACCGGTTCCTTTTGTTCGCCGCGTATCCTCATTTCCTACGCGGAAAAACTTTTCAAAAATCTGTCTCTTGTCTCTTTCGCTAATACCAATCCCATTATCTGCGACGGAAAGGCTTACCATACCATCTTTCCGATCGAGTACGATATCGATTTTCGGCTTTTCAAAGGTATATTTGACCGCATTTTCCAATAGATTGAGAATAACGGAAGTCAGCCCAAGTTTATCTGCCTCAATAGCTGGTAAATGATTATCCTCCCGGATGGAAAAAGCCACTTTAGGATATTTGTCTCGCAATTTCTGTAAAATATCTCGAACTAAACCTGCTAAATCCATCGGCTCTAAGTGCGGTTCAAACACGGTTTCTAGTTTAGCACTCAGCAATAGATCATTGACCAAGGAGGCTGTCTCTTATACACATCTCCGAGCCCACGAGACCGAGGCTGATCTC
>CAJXUM010001540.1 GCA_913060855.1 uncultured Lewinella sp.
TAAGAGACAGGTATGGCCGATCAAATAGAAGCAAAACCAGAAAAATGGCTGGCCCGTGGCACCCAAATGATCAAACGCAATAGCATGCATTTGCTAGACCTGATGGAACAGATCATGGATTTGACCAAATTAGAAGCTGGAGCCCTAAAACTCAGCTCGGTACGCGGTGATGCGCTGGAGCACTTGCAAGAGGTAATCCAACCTTTCCGCGAATTGGCCGAGCAGAAACAAATTCAATTTGAATTTTCGCCTCCCAAGGATAATGAAATATTGATGGACTATGATCCAGACAAACTAGCGAAAATACTTTCCAGTGTTCTATCCAATTCCATCAAATTCAATAAACCTCAAGGAAAAGTACAGCTAAGTTTGGAAAAAGGGCCCTGGTCGCTTGATACACCTCCCCCTCCGCACTTGTCCGAAGGTCAACTTTTAATAATGACGATCAAGGATACCGGCATAGGTATACCTGAAAAGCAATTGCCCTTTATTTTTGACCTTTTTTATCAAGTAGATGGTTCTTCCACTAGATCTGGTGAAGGAACGGGCATAGGCCTAACACTCGTTAAAGGACTGCTGGTCTTAATGAAGGGAACGATCAACGTTTCTAGTGAAGTTGGAAAAGGGACTATTTTCAAAGTAAACCTCCCCCTTTTTCAAGATTCGACTTTAGCGATGTAGTACATGTAATGCTGTCGTTCGAGCTTCAATGGCCAGCAAAATCATAAAATGACTAGATAATGCCATTTATCTATTTTAGAGAAGCATAGGAATGAAGAATAAATGTGTCACACTCCTTATAACGCTCCATGAAACAATAGTCCGCCTTTCTGAAACAATCGTCAACTTTTGATGCCCTGATTCTCGGCAACTTGCACCTTATAAACAGGCTGCAATGATCAAGGATTTCACGCAGTCAATTCAATGATATAAAAATCTAAACCAAGATGAAAGGTATAAAAGGAATTAGTGTCTTGATTTCATTAGCCGTTCTATGTTGTGCCTACAAAGTAAGTGAAGAAGCAAGTGACCATACCAATATTACTATTCAAGTAAAGGGTTATACAAGTGGCCAGGTTTTTTTAATAGGTACTTATAAAAATGCCAAATCTGCCGTAGATTCCACTTTGATTGACAGTGAGGGCAAATTTCTTTTCCAAAGGAAAGAACAACTCCAACAAGGTAGCTATAGTATAATACTTCCTGACAGCTCAAATTTCAATATCATTCTGAATCAAGATCAGGAGTTTTCCCTACGTACAAATATCTTTGATCTAATTGGCGCTATGCAGGTGGAAGGAAGTCTGGAAAACGATCTATATTATAACAATTTACAGTTTCAGAGAAAACAACAGATAGAATGGGAAGCTTTCGATCCACAACATCAGGACCCTGCCATTGCCCAACAAAAAAGAAACGAACTTGGCGAGGCCAGAGGTAAACATCTTAAATACCTTTTTAGTAAATATCCAAATACCTTATTCACCAAACTCACCAAGGTTGAGGAAACGATGTGGTTGCTTTCGCAACGACTTACAGAACAGCAATCAGAAGATCAAGCTCATTTCATCCGCACGCATTTTTGGGATGAAGTGGATTTCAGTGATCCCCGACTGCTGAGAACAGAGGTCATCTTTAATCATTTGTATACGTTTTTGAATCAGGTAATCATTTTACAGACGGATTCGGTACAGTTGGCAGTTGATGAATTGATGACCAAAGTAAAAAACCACCCAACCTATTTTGAGTTTTTTGCCGATTGGATTTTGGAAAACTATACCCCCCCGCACAGTCCGATAAATGATCAAGAAGCACTTTATGTTCATATGGTAAATACCTACCTGAATAAAGAAACCGCATTTTGGCTAGATTCTATGCAAATATACGCGCGACAACTAAGGGCGAAAGACAGGGCCTTAAGCTTGGTTGGAAGTCAAGCCAACAATATTAGTGGTAAGGATCAACAAGGGAAAACAGTCTCTTTGCTGGATCTAAAAGCTCCTTATGTTGTACTCTATTTTTACAATCCTGAATGTAGCCACTGTATTGAAGAAACCCCGCATCTCGTTAAGTTTTATGAACAGAATAAGCAAAACGGATTTGAGGTTTTTGCGATTGCTATGGGAGCTGAAGATGAGGTATGGAATGAATTCATTGAGCAGAATAATATGACTTGGACCCTGTCTCTTATACACATCTGACGCTGCCGACGAAGAG
>CAJXUM010001541.1 GCA_913060855.1 uncultured Lewinella sp.
GATCAGCCTCGGTCTCGTGGGCTCGGAGATGTGTATAAGAGACAGATATTAAACAGCTTTTCCAAGAAGCAGAGCAAAGCTCGCCCTCTCAACCGGTCGTTCATGAGATGATTAAAAGAAGCTCAGACGAAAAAGCGGACTATGCGCAGTGGAAGGAGGGATTGATTTGCCGGAGGCTACTGGGATGGCTGAGTGATCAGTATGCTATTTTTCGCGTATTGCCCGACGACATAGACGAGGCAATGGATTTTCTAGATACGCCCTCTTCGAAAGGTTTTGTAATCCATTTTCATAAGACGAATTATTCGCGAAGAGAGGTCATTCACTTGTTTGACTACCTCAAAGAGCAGGTACTGACTTTGAATTATAAAACACAGATTTCCGATCTTCGGACCTATAATCGACCCGATTGGGTCGAAACCACCGAGCGGCATTACCTCAAACCCCGCCCCAACTTCATCCAAGGAGAAAAGCTGAAACAAGCTTTTGGCAATGTCATGATTGAAGTAGAATTGCGCGATGATAAAGTTCGTAATCTTCGCTTTCGTGCGACTAGTTATAAGGATCATCAATTTGAAGATGCGTTGGACTTCAAAGACTTGATGACGGCTTTGTTGGTGTAGGTCGTAAGTAATTACCTTGATCTTTTGATTTTGATGAACACGGAGGCACGGAGTCTGGGCCAAGGCTGCTGATTTCACTCCCTGATTAAGCTGGCCAAATAAATTTAGCCGCTACGATCTCGCCTTTTGATTTTGATTTTCATTCACATTTTGATCATAAAGGACAGCAGGAGCTGTCGAAAGGCAAGGCCAAGCCAGGTACCGAGCTGGAGCTACGGTACCAACGAGTCTGGGCCAAGGCTGCTGATTTCACTCCCTGATTAAGCTGGCCAAATATATTTAGCCGCTACGGTCTCGCCTTTTGATTTTGATAATTCTAAAAGTCTTTTTTATCCGCTATTCTTCTAATACCCCAGGTGGGGACAATGACCCAAAAGAACAAGGCTAAGACAGCGATACCCATTCCCCAACCCGTTCCAAAAAAACGTTGGAAAACCGCTCCGGTATAGCCCATCAAAGCAGAAATATCCAATTCCAGCAAGACGAGAATTCGTGATAAGTCGATCGGGTTTAGGATAGACAGCCCTAGGGATAGTCCTTCCAGTGGATATTCACGGAACCACAGTAGCAGCAGCAAGAACAAGCCATCATAAATGACTGCGAAAAACAACCAAGCCAAGATGGCCAATCCAAAGCCCTTAATCTTATTGTCATTAGATAAAGCGATCAAAAAGGCCAGACCTGAGAAGATAAAAGACAGCATGACGCCATTGCCAATCAGCGTAACAAAATTCCAAATTTCACTGGAGGCGAGTAGACCGTAGACGAGGAAAGGTATGCCTATTCCCAATAAGAGACTCAGGGAAAGGGAAAGAGCTAAGCCAAAATATTGACCCCAAAATATATCCTGCCGACGAATCGGTTGAGCCAGTAAGAGTTCGGTAAACTCCCGGGCATTATAGTAGTACATCACCCCAAACATCGTGGCAATCAAAGGGCAAAGAATGAGTATGACATTCATAAGGCTAATCACCACCTTAGATACATCGCCGCTGAGAAATAATAGTGCACTGGCAAAGACAAGGTAAAAGCCAAAATAGATATAACTCCATCGACTCCTGAGTAGATCAAATAGGGTGTATTTTAGAATTTTAAGCATGACAGGTTGGTATTATTTAGCAAAGCAGTTAGGTGAAAACTAGCCTATTTTTAAAGCGGCACGCTCTTTCTGCGTCATTTGGCCATTAGATGAAGCAGTGGGTTTCTCGCTCAGAATTTTGGCAATAGCTCGTTCGACATTTGTCTCCTGATAGCGTTCTTTTAGGGTAGCGATTGTTCCTCTGAAATAGATCTTTCCTTCTAGTAAGAAGACAATTTCATCGGCCATTTCCTCTACAAAACTCATGATGTGCGTGGTAATCAAGATCATTTTACCATTTTGCTTCTCTTTGCGAATGAGTTCGCGTAATCTTTGCATAGCCACCGGATCTAAGCCCGAGGTAGGCTCATCCAATATGACTAAGGGGCTATCATACATGAAGCATAAAGTGAGGTTTACTTTTTGCTTGGTTCCTCCGGATAAATTCACGAGGCGCTGATCCAGGTCTGTCTCTTATACACATCTGACGCTGCCGACGAAGAGGATAGTGTAGA
>CAJXUM010001542.1 GCA_913060855.1 uncultured Lewinella sp.
AGTCTGGTGTTGTGCCTAAGTGAATAGCGCCTGCATAAATCCACCCTACTACCTTATCTTCCGTTGCCACTTTCAACCAGGGTTCATCAAAGGTAATACCACGTAACTTGATACGAGTAGTAAAATCGCTGACTTCTCCCTGGTCATACAAGATCGCTCCTTTCTCCAGCTCTTTAATCACTTCTCCGTCTTCCCCTGCTGTAGAGCGCATTCTTAATCGATCGATATTTACCACAAAAGTTGTCGCCTCATCATCTCCTACCGTTTCTTTCTCTTCCGAAGTGACTGCTTGGGTCGGTGTGTCTACAACCGTATCGGATTTACACGCCCACTGTCCGATGACCAACAAGAGGAGTATTCCTATTTTTCCCTTCATGCTAACAAAACTTTATTCAAAGTTAACAAGTAATTTGTAAAAAAGCTGCCGCTTTTGCTTCAGAAGTTTTGCGAGGATCTAGCGTAGTAAATTACTGAAGTCTTTCTACGGTTAGAAATTTCCAAATAATTACAAAGTGGCACGCTAAGATATCGCTTCCCCACCCTATTCTCAAACAAAAGCCACCCCGCGCTAGCGAGGTGGCTTCTGATTACTGATTACAGTATTATGCTTTATCCCAAATAAGATTTGAGTGAATTTCTATTGTATGATTTTCGCAAGCGACGAATAGCTCGCTCTTTAATCTGACGAACACGCTCACGTGTTAATCCGTATAACTCTCCAATTTCTTCCAGTGTCAGTGCTTTATAACCATTTAGGCCATAGTAAGCGGAAAGCACTTCTACTTCTCTAGGTGATAAGATAGAAAGACCTTGCTGTACTTCTTCCTTTAAGGATTCTTCCATCAATTGGCCATCGGGGCTCATGTCATTGTCTCCTGAAATCACATCCAACATGGTCGAATCTCCTTCCTCACCACTAAGCGGTGCGTCGACGGAGACATGGCGACCATTCCCTTTAAGCATATTGGCAATTTCTTTTGGCTTCAAATTTAAGACTTCCGCCAATTCTTCGTGAGTAGGTTCTCGTTCAAATTCTTGCACGAAGGATAAAAATGCTTCGTTTACTTTGTTGTAAGAGCCTACTTTATTGAGTGGTAATCTAACAATTCTAGAGTATTCTACAATAGCTTGCAAAATGGATTGGCGAATCCACCAGACCGCATAGGAAATAAACTTAAAGCCTTTGGTTTCATCAAATCGCTTGGCAGCCTTCATCAAGCCCACATTCCCTTCATTAATCAAATCACTCAAAGACAATCCTTGATTTTGGTATTGTTTGGCTACCGAAACGACAAAGCGTAAATTAGACTTGGTCAATTTTTCCAAGGCCAGCGCATCTCCCTCTCGAATACGTCTAGCTAGCTCAGCTTCGTCGTCAGCCGTCAACATAGGTATTTTACCAATGTCATTTAGATACTTATCTAAAGCTAAACTTTCTCTGGTAGTAATCTTATTCGTAATCTTAAGCTGACGCATGAAGTTTGGAATTTATGGAGATGATACTTCTTTATTAGAATACGCTTTTTTTCAAAAAAAAGTTGCCCTGAATTAAAAACACTTGACTTTTTCCTGAAAAAACACTATGCAACTACATCTTATACAATAAGGAACAACAAATAGTTCCTAGCCCTTGTGAAAAGTACAATTTATTTTTGAATGTACAAGATAAAGTAATGCTTAGCTATCCAGCATACAAAAACGAAAACCTAGACTGGAATATTCTAAAGGTAATAATAACAAATGAAAAAAAAAATACCGAAGAAAATCCATCTGGATCTCTTCGGCATCTTAATTTTTCTCCTCGATCAGTGTTAGAATAGCGAGCTATTGTTCACACCGTCGATTTATAACTTGCAGCTTTGCTTAGGCATTTCATAGCCAGCAAAACCAAGCACTGTCTTAATCTCGTCGGGGCGGTCTGTTATTACCTCCACCTTGTGGCTTAGGAATCAAGGCTTTACGCGACAAACGCAATTTGCCAGATCGCTGATCTACACCAATCAACTTCACTTTCACCTCATCTCCTTCTTTTAGCACATCGCTGACATCATCGATGCGAGTGTGAGAGATTTCGGAAACGTGCAGCAAACCACTTTTTCCACTAAAGTCTACAAAAACACCATATGGCATCACAGACACAACGGTTGCTGTGTAAACATCTCCAATTCTGTCTCTTATACACATCTGACGCTGCCGACGAAGAGGATAGTGTAGA
>CAJXUM010001543.1 GCA_913060855.1 uncultured Lewinella sp.
TCGGAGATGTGTATAAGAGACAGGTATTTCAACATGTCCATCACCCCAACAGCCGGCAAAGCTACTTTAGCCAAATCGGGACGCTGCGTCATCGTGGCACCGACAAGCAAGCCACCATTTGATCCACCCGCAATCGCCAGGTAATCGCTCGAAGTATAGCCTTCTTTAATCAGGTATTCACCCGCAGCTATAAAATCATCAAATACATTCTGCTTATTCATCTGAGTACCCGCTTTGTGCCATTTTTCTCCGTACTCTCCTCCTCCTCTAAGGTTGGCTTGCGCATAAATGCCGCCATTCTCCAACCACACAATACGAGAGGCACTAAACCTAGGCGTCAAACTGATATTAAATCCGCCATAAGCATACAAGTAGGTAGCGTTCTTACCATTCAACTCTAGGCCTTTTTTGTGAACGATAAATAGGGGCACTTTTGTCCCATCTTTGCTTTCATAGAAAACCTGCTTCGTTTCGTAAGCACTCGGGTCAAAATCCACTTCAGACTGCTTATACAAGCTTGACTTTCCAGAAGCGATATCGTATAGGTAAATGCTAGAGGGATCCGTAAAGGACGTAAAGGAATAGTACAAATCCGTGTCTTCTTTTTTAGCCCCAAATCCACCGGCTGAACCAATGCCAGGAAGCGCCACATCTCTTTCCAGTTTACCGTTCATATCAAATTGCTTGATGGCTGTTTTAGCATCAACGAGATAGTTGGCGAATAATTTACCGCCTCCGGTATTGACACGTAGTACATTCTCCGTTTCAGGAATCACATCTTCCCAATTGGCTTCTGTTGGTGCACTAAGATCCATTTTCACCAATCGATAATTTGGCGCGCCAATATTGGTGTAGAGATAGAAAGTAGTGCCAATATTATCCACGTAGCTACATCGCGCAAAATAGTCCTCTTGCACCTGAATAAAATCGCTGTTTGCTTTCGTCAGGTCTTTGATATAAAGCTGTGAACCACTAGTGTTTTGCGCGGCCGACACCACCAAATAGTTTCCATCGTCTGAAACGCCACCACCAATGTAGCGGTTGGGTTGTTTTTCTCCACCAAAAACCAATTGATCTTGGTCTTGTGAAGTTCCCATCTGATGATAGTACAACTTGTGATGCTGGGTCTTAGCGGATAGCTCGCTGGTTCCTTTCGGATTATCATAACTGCTGTAATAAAAACCGTCACTTCCTTTCCAGGATAGACCGCTGAATTTTACATCAATCAGGGTATCGCCCACCATTTCCTTAGTAGCCGTATTTATCACAATCACTTTACGCCAATCCGACCCTCCTTCTGTAATCATATAGGCCGCTAATGAAGCATCCTTTGTAAAAAAGACGCCTCTTAAGCCGATCGTTCCGTCATCAGAAAAGGAATTGGGATCTAGAAATACTTCAGGGGTTCCATCGCTGGCACCTACTTTCGTTCGGAGCAAGACGCTGTGATTCTGCAGTCCATCATTCTTGTAAAAATATTCGTAATCTCCTTCCTTAAAAGGAGCCGATATTTTCTCATAGTCTAATAGCTCTTCAATTCGCCCTTTGAGCGCATCTCTGAATCCAACGCGGCTAAAATAAGCCCCCGTTACGTCATTTTGGGCTTGAACCCAACTTCCGGTTTCAGCTGATAAATCATCCTCCAGCCATTGGTAAGGATCCGGAACCGCTGTGCCATGGTACGTATCTACATGGTCTGATTTAGTGGTTTCTGGATAAGTTAGTGCAATTGTTTCTTTTTCTTGGTTAGTCTGACAAGCAATAAAAAATACAAGTAGTAGTGGTAAATAAGGTGTTAATCTTTTCATAGACCATTTTTGAATAAACTAAATGAGTGAATTACCAGACGAATATACAGCTAATCTCAGATAATTAGTCCTAGAACTTAGCGGCTATCAGCCTACATAGTCTTTTCAGTTGTGGCCAATAAAAAGGAGCTGAGTGATCTGTAGACCACCCAGCTCCAATCTTTTGTTTTTTATTATCTTATTCCAACCAGCTCCTGGTCCTTATTGCTTTCTACGCTTGCGCACTTTAGTTGTCTTTGAGGTTTTCTTCCCCACTACTCGCCCATTTTTACCTTTTACTGCCGTCGTTGATGTTTTCTTTTTTCCTACCGCAGCTCCATTTCGACTTCTGCCTGCCGCTTTTGTCGTACTACTTCGTCTCACCTGTCTCTTATACACATCTGACGCTGCCGACGAAGAGGATAGTG
>CAJXUM010001544.1 GCA_913060855.1 uncultured Lewinella sp.
GAGATCAGCCTCGGTCTCGTGGGCTCGGAGATGTGTATAAGAGACAGGTGCTAAGGGTAGGACCAGTAGCAGCAAGCAACTGAAAAGCAAGGGAAATAATTTCATAAGGTAAATTATGCAATGAAGAATAGACTATAAAGTAGGGAAATACTAATGTATATTACAAATGTTGTACAGATAATCCAGCAAAGGTTTTATTGAGAATCCCTAAACATAACAAGACCAAGTCTGTTTCTTGGCTATGAATCAAATCTATTTTCTCCTAACTTCTTTATTAATCAATAGTATGGTGATCTTTGATTTCAAGCAAAACAGTGACCTGCGTGATTGGCGCGTGGTAGATGATACGGTGATGGGCGGGCGATCTGATGGTCACTTCAAGCTAAATCCAGCCGGTCATGGGGTCTTCCAGGGGGATGTATCTTTGGAAAACAATGGTGGTTTTTCCTCCATTCGTTATCGTTTCGACACAAAGCAAGTGAAAGGCTTTTCTACCGTCAAGATAAAACTAAAGGGAGATGGAAAACGCTATCAATTTCGGGTAAAATCGAATCAATACGATCGGCATTCTTATATCTACCACTTTCAAACGACAGGCGATTGGGAGGTCGTCGAAGTGCCTTTATCCGACATGTTGCCGAAGTTCCGAGGAAGGTCGCTTGATTTGCCCAATTATCCAGGGCAAGTAATGGAAGAAATTGCTTTTCTCATCTCCAATAAGAGAGCGGAGGCTTTTAGCTTGGCGTTGGAGCGTATTATTTTGGATTGATGAACATGGAGGAGGGATTAATAAACACTTAGAGCACTAAGGTCACTGAGGGACGTGCCATCGGGGATATTGATGAACACGGAGGCACAGAGGAATTCTCCACTTCACCGTTTCAGCTACTCTCCTCTTTGTTTGATGAACACGGAGACACTGAGGCACGGAGGGGCGCACCAAAGGATTGATGAACACGGAGACATGGAGGCACTGAGGGACGCGCCAAAGGGAGTTGATGAACACTGAGACACGGAGGGGTATATATGCTTGTACTGGAATAAAATCTGGAGGCATTTTTCTAAAATGGCTTTTAAACAAGCTAGAAATATTTGAGAGCTTATGAAGATTCTACTAACGGGCGCCACAGGATATATTGGGAAAAGGCTATTGTCGGTGCTGATCGAAAAAGGGCATGAGGTGGTTTGTTGCGTCCGGGATAAAAATCGGTTTAGTCCGGATAAGGCATTGCGTCCCCATATAGAGGTCATCGAAGTCGACTTTTTGGATAAGGAATCGCTGCAAAGGATCCCCAAAGATATAGACGGAGCGTATTATTTATTGCATTCGATGGCCGTTTCTGCCGATTACGAAGCATTAGAAATGCGCTGTGCCACAAATTTCAGAGAGGCCATCAATGAGACCCACACCAAGCATGTCATCTACCTGAGTGGCATCGTCAATGAAGAAGCCCTATCCCGGCATTTATCGTCCCGAAAAGCAGTAGAAATAGAGTTGGGAAAGGGAACTTATCATTTCACCACCTTACGCGCCGGTATTATCATTGGTTCGGGTAGCGCTTCCTTCGAAATCATCCGAGATTTAGTAGAGAAGCTGCCCGTCATGATCGCCCCGAAATGGCTGAATACCAAATGCCAGCCGATCGGCATTGGCAATGTGATTCAGTTTTTACAAAAATCCCTTTTCTTTGCGCCCGTTTACGACCAGAGTTTCGATATCGGCGGACCCGACATTCTCTCTTACAAGGAAATGCTATTGGGCTTTGCCAAGGTGCGAGGACTCAAAAGGAGTGTTTTTACCGTCCCCATCATGACGCCCAAGCTCTCCTCCTATTGGCTCTATTTTGTCACCTCTACCTCTTACAAACTAGCTTCTGCCTTGGTAAGTAGCATGAAAATAGAAGTCATTTGCAAAGACAGCAACATCAACACCCTCCTGGATATTCAGCCCATCAACTACGAAACCGCCCTGCGGAAAACACTCTTCCAGATTGGAGAAAACCAGGTGGCATCGAGTTGGATAGATGCATGGGTTAGTAGTGATGTACCCCACCGATTAGCCTTCTTCCGAGAGGTTCCCCAATTTGGCTGCTTTATCGACCAAAGAAAAAGGAAGGCCCAAAATGTAGATAAAACCATCAATAAAATATGGCGCATCGGCGGAGATTTGGGCTGGTACCACGGCAATTGGCTATGGAAATTGAGGGGCTATTTG
>CAJXUM010001545.1 GCA_913060855.1 uncultured Lewinella sp.
TCTTCGTCGGCAGCGTCAGATGTGTATAAGAGACAGTAACTAGACAGGCACCTGCAACATGCGGTAAAAATCTACTCCTGCCCATTTACCTGGCGTACAGCAACAGCAGTAGGTTTCTTCTATTCTTTTTTCCTATTCAATTTCATGAACATGAACAGCACAATCAGTAAGATTACACTCATTTCTATCAGCTTATTTTTTGGATCGTTTTCTTTCGGTCAAGACGGTACTCCCTTATTGAGCGTAGAACAACTGCAACAAGATCTAAACATCCTCAAAAGCAACCTGGAGGAAGTCCATCCTGGCTTATATACTTATACCCCAAAAGTAAAGTTGGATAGTTTTTTTATGGCTTTGAAGAGTGAATTAGTCCAACCGATCACCGCCTTGGCGTTTTATCGCTTATTACTACCCTTACATACCTACATTAGAAATAACCATACCAGTATTTCACCGCCTGAGTCCTACGTTTCAGCATTGATGACCGATCTTCCGCGCCTACCTATTAAATTGTATCACAGAAAGGATTCGATATTTGTTGAGGAAGACTTCTCAGATGAGCAAGCCATTGGAGCGGGAGCATTGGTTAAAAAGATCAACGGAAAATCTATTCTTCCTTTATTTCATGAGATGGTACAGTGGATCAGTACAGATGGTTATAACTTAAGTTTTCCGCATTTTGTAGCAGGCTATACCTTTAGCCGACGATATGCTTATTTTTATGGCACACCTTCTTCCTATACGATTAAATTTGTAGATCCAACAGGGCTCAATAAATCTGCGACGATTCAAGCCATCACCTTTGATCAGATTATCGCCAATAGGGATGCGCTTGTGGGAAAGAAGCCTGCACCAAAACCAATACTAGACTACCAAGAGAAACAAGGCCTGGCTATCATGAGAGTAGGTAGTTTTCAATTTGACAAATCTATTGAGGTAAAACCTGCCGCTTATCTGAAATTCCTAGCGCAAAGCTTCAAACGAATCAAGGACGCTGGCATAGATACACTTGTACTAGATTTACGGAATAATGGAGGAGGGTTTCCTGAAGCAGCCAATAAATTACTGGCTCATTTATTAACGGCTCCGATACGTCCTATCAAGGGCGAGTACCCTCAAATCAAGCGGATCGAAGCGCCTCATTTTTTCAAGGAAGACTTCTTTTTGCGTCATTTCAATAGACAACCCAAAGTTTGGGATGGTCAACAACTTAGTATAAAGAGGGCCGATAAGGTAGTAGTAAAACCCAAGAAGAATGCCTTCACCGGGCAGCTGTACGTACTCATTAATGCGCGATCGGCTTCTGCTACTGGGGAATTGATCGGCCAGATCAAAAGTCATTGCAATGTTACCTTCGTGGGCGAAGAATCGGGAGGTAATCCAGCCTCCATCGTGGCTAACGATTTATTAACGTTGGTTCTGCCTCATTCTAAAGTAAGCGTACAATTACCCGCTGTCTGGTCGATCTTGAATGTCTCTTTCGAAAATAAGGGACGTGGCATCATCCCTGATATAGAGTGTATACCGAGTATAGAGGCCGTACTCAATAACAGGGATGAGGCGATGGAAAAACTACTACTTATTCACTCCGCAAAGCATTAATGGGATTAGCAATAGCTGCTCGGATAGATTGAAAACTGACCGTAATAAAAGCGATGACAATGGCTGCTATGCCGGCCAAAGCAAATACGCTCCAGTGTAATTCGATACTGTAGGCAAAATTTTGTAGCCATTGTTGGGTAAAATACCAGGCAAAGGGAATCGCAATGAATATGGCGATAAAGACAAGTTGCAGAAAGTCCTTGGATAACAAGCCTACTACGTTGCTCACCGTAGCTCCCAATACTTTGCGAATGCCAATTTCTTTGGTCCGTTGCTCGGCAGTAAAGGTAGCCAAGGCAAAAAGACCCAAGCAGGCTACAAAGATAGCGATGATAGTAAAGATACTAAACAAGGATGCCGCACTGCTTTCGGCCGCATACATGCGTTCAAAACGCTCATCCAAAAAGGTATAGCGCAAAGCTTGAGCAGGAGCAAATTGTTTCCAGGTGCGTTCCGTTTGTGCAATTAAGCGATCCCAGTTATCCGAACTCGCCCGTAGCGAAATGGTGGCGGTATTGTTCCCTAAGAAAAGGGCTAAGCCATAAATTTCATCTTTCAAAGATTCGAAATGAAAATCTTCCACTACGCCTATGATCGTATACAGTTGATCGC
>CAJXUM010001546.1 GCA_913060855.1 uncultured Lewinella sp.
GAGATCAGCCTCGGTCTCGTGGGCTCGGAGATGTGTATAAGAGACAGCCAGAAAATCGTGGACATCAAAAGTATTAAAGGCTTAGCCAATTCGGGAGACTGGGAAGGACAGGCGAGTATCAGCTGTGATGGCTCTACCATCTACTTTGCTAGTAATCGACCGGGAGGATTGGGCTTATTTGATTTATGGTACAGTAAGAAAAAGACAGATGGAACTTGGGCAGAACCCGTCAATATGGGCGATAAAATCAATACGCCCGGATACGAAGAAGCCCCCTATATCTCCAATGATGGCAGGACGCTTTACTTTACCTCAGATGGCCATCCAGGTATGGGGCAAAAGGATATTTACATGAGTTGGAGAGACTATAAAACCGATACTTGGACAGATGCGATTAACCTAGGTCGTCCTGTCAATTCTGCTTTCGATGATATGGGATTATTCTTATCAGCCAGCAACAAATCCGGTTACTTCGCTTCTAATCGAACGGGTGGATTTGGAGATATGGACATTTATCATTTTGATTTGACGCAAACCTTGCACAGCGAACCGATCACCTTTGTAGAAGGATATATCATTGATTCTTTAGATGGAGAACCCATTCCTAGTATCTTAAATATTAATGGCCGTGACCCCATCGCTACGGATGAAACTGGGCGATTTTTCATTTGCGCAGGAGCTGATGAAGTGCTCGACCTGGAAGTGACACAGGATGCTTATTATCCTTATCACAATACTTTTCCCATACCTGAGTCAGATAATAAAGAGTTATATCCGCTCACCCTACTCTTGCAACCTTATTTGACGCCTAAATCAGCACCGGTACCAGAACCCGAACCGGTTGAGGAAGATACCACAGTCCACGTCATTCGGGCGCCGATCACGGAGGAGTTCACGCATACAATCTACTTTGATTTCGATAAATATGAGATTTCTGCTAATGAAATGAATTTACTGGAAGACTTCTCTAAGTTTATCAAAACCAAAAGCATTATCCGCGCAGAAATTATTGGCTATTCTGATGATATTGGGAAAGACATTTACAACCTGAAGTTATCGGAGGAAAGGGCGAAGAACATCGCTGTTTTCTTTAGGGAAAACGATATTGCCATTGATCAAATCTATATGGAAGGGAAAGGAGAAATCCATGATGACAACCCTAAGCGCCTCAATCGAAGAGTAGACATCAAAGTGATTGTTGAACATCTGAAGAAATAAGGCAGTACAGAAACATAGTAACCAAGGTTTAGCCTTCAGAAGTTTTCCTAGCCATGGCGGAGGAAACTTCTGAAGGCTTACCTAGCAAACTATCGCCATTGTTGAAAGGCCCCTAAACCTAGTGGACTCTTCAATACATGATAATACATTTCTCTTCCGGTCAATCGTAGTTGGCCGCTACCACTTTGACTCCCTTTCTTTTCTGATTGCATAAATTCCTCTACACTACTATAGTTAATCGCTTCTTGCTTGGCTTTCACCAACCATTTATTGATCTCTACCAAATCCACTTGCAATAACTGTTCTATGGTGGTATCGAGTTTTTTCAGCGCTCCTTCTAGCAACGCACTTTGATCTATTTGAGAGCTAGAGGGGCGGCCAGGGAAACTGCTAATCTGTCGGTACAAATCAGATATTTGCTCATGCAGTTGTTCGCTTTCATTCACATAGTAATCACCTTCTTGCGATGAAATTCGATTTTTAGCATCGGCCAATGCTTTCTGAAATACTTCCATTCTTTGCAAAGTTTTCTTCTTCAGACCATCCACCGCTTTGCTTTTTTGTTGTACTTCATCTAGGACATGATACAGGTAGGCTAGGCGTTCAGTCATATCATACAACTTCATGGTATGATTCCGTTGCACTTGGCGATCTTTCACCGTATAAGGCGAGTCAGGATCATAGCTGAGTTCAAATGCCGTATCATAGGTCGTTTTCCCTTTTACCAGTTTCACCTGATAATTGCCCGCTTCTAAATTCGGGCCATACAGCGATCCAATGAGCGCTGTCCGATTCTTGGAAGGAGCAGCTCTAGGTTTATCAATCGACGTGGGCATCTCTACAAAATTGATTCCCGCTCGTTTACCCGCCGGAAGTGTACGTAATAATTCTCCATCCTTCCACACCTCCATGTACATCTTACCGAAGGTGTGCCGCTTATTCATGTAGCTGTCTCTTATACACATCTCCGAGCCCACGAGACCGAGGCTGATCTC
>CAJXUM010001547.1 GCA_913060855.1 uncultured Lewinella sp.
GCCTCGGTCTCGTGGGCTCGGAGATGTGTATAAGAGACAGAGCTTATCCTTACGAGTTATCTGAATCGGTATTGTAAATTCTTATTGGTCAGTTGTATTTTCCTATTGAGTGTTTTTTTACCTGAAAGCCAATCCCAGTCTCTTTATCAGGAAACTTATGAGATAAAGCAGATGCTGGATGATTTCACCTCCCCTTCCTTGCAAGTCTCCTCTAGCACGAATTGGACCCTTACATTTGAAGGAGAGGAGGAGGAGTTTAATACGTCGGGCACCTTTGTGATGGAAAAAATGGGCCGCTACGAATTACTGTTTACCGGCTCGGCTGAATCAAGTGTCAAAATAGTGTACCAATGGGGCGAAGACCAGGATAGCCTCGATATAGCGACTGAATCAACCCCCATTGTAATTTATCATTTGCCCGATGTGATTAGGTGGGATAATGGGAATGGGAATGGCGAAATTGTAAAGGAAAACTTCTATAAATTAATGTCCTTGTTAGGCCTTCATGTCGCATTTAAGGATACTATTATCAATTATAAAACGATAGAAAAGATCTATCAGAAGTACGCAGACAATCCCTTCTTAGCTGGACCTTTACATAAAATTTTATTCAGTTATAACCTGCGAGAAGTCGCTCAGGATATGTCATTTGATTTAGGGAAGATCCAGCAGTCTATCCATAGTAATATAGACAAAAACTATAGCTGGATGAAGGACCTCTATTTTAAGTCGAGTGACGACTATAAAGAATCGGTCTTAGTGGATAAGGATGAGAGTTATTACCAAGCCTTGGAAATTGATGATAAGTTATCGCAGAGCAAATTAACGATTGCTGCGGAGACAGCAAATGCAGCATATGCAAAAGTGAGTGGCGTGAATTCTACGGTAATCATTGAAGGCTTATCCGATTTTATTGTAGAACGGGCACAAGAGGAATTGAATATTGCTTTCATGGATCGTTTTAAGCAACGGATGACCAACTCCGTCCCCAATGAATACTCAACCCTATTTCCAAAAAGTTATGACCTGTTTTTACAATTCGAGATTGCCAATTATAAAAAACTCCTTCAAAGCGCACGGCCCTCTTTCTTGAGCGATTTACAAAACGTAGGACTCAACCTACCTAAGTTATTGCAACTAGAGAAATATGAAGGTATCCTCGACTTTTCACCAGCGATTTACAACCTAGCGCTATTTTATAATATGTCCCAATTGATCTACACGGATCATACGGTAGACGAAATTTTACCCTTTGCCTTTCACCATCTAGCTGATCGTCATTTTGATTTGGCAGATATCGTCAATCTCAAGGTGGCGTCTACCATTGATAGTACCAATTTGGCTCCCGGCTTTACCAAGGAATTAAATAAATTAGAAGGCCAAATCAAAGACTACTGCGAAAAAGCCAGCAATACCTATCAACTTCTTACGAGCTCGCATAATGCCCTGATTGCGGAAATCGGGAAGATAGAGGGACTGGTGCGAGAAGATGCGAAGGAATTACTGCCAGGACTCAATAATGCAGCCAGTGCCCTTCGAGATGGTTGGGCGCCACTTCAAAAATTAGATTATAATATTCCAGGTCAGAAAACACAAAAGGTATTTGAGTTTTATCCAAAATACGCTTTGGCGAATCTTAATGGAAAAGGTTATTTCGGGGACCAACTGGAAGAGGTAAATCCACAACTACAAAAGTATGAGGGCTATTTTAAAGAAAGGCTTACCGCCAAAGCCTACATAGCCAGAGGCTTATCTTTAACCCGCTTATTATTGAAAGAATCCTTTAATGAGCGTTTTGAGAAGGAACAGGGATTGTTGCAACAGGTACTTCCTAAGGTAAAGGACGCAAAGGAAAAGGCCTTGCTACTACAAAAAAAGCAACTAAATAATCGAATTTCTGCGATCAAGCAGCTCAGGAATATTCTAATTACGGGCTTGAATACAGAGATCAACTTTTGGAAAAGCAACAAAATCGCGCAAGAAACCGATGTAGACCTGGCGGCCCTTGCCTACTTGAAGAAAGTGATCGAAAATGAAAACAAAGCACAGGATATTTGGACTTCGATTGGTCTTATTGAAAGCGGCATAAATGGGGCGGGTGAATTTTCACAACAGCAACTAGAAGCCATGTTCTCAGAATTCACGGCAGAAAGGGTTCGTTTTTACTCTGTCTCTTATACACATCTCCGAGCCCACGAGACCGAGGCTGAT
>CAJXUM010001548.1 GCA_913060855.1 uncultured Lewinella sp.
CTCTTCGTCGGCAGCGTCAGATGTGTATAAGAGACAGCCATATACTCTTGCCCATCCTGATCGATTTTATTAAAGTAGCGTCGCTTCAAGAGGCCCGTAAAGGAGCCAATGGTCCGCAGGGGCGCCTTTAAGTCATGCGAGACGATGAAAGCAAACTTTTTTAGATCATCATTTTTTCTTTCAAGGTCACTATTCTTTTGTTTGATTTCTTTATTTTTTTCTTGCAAGGCCTGGTTATGCCTGTGCTTTGCACGACTGCGAACAGAAACGCCGATTAAGCAGACCGATATAAAACTGAACATCCAGAGCGTTTTGGTTTTCATTTTCTTTACTCGGTTTTGTTCGGTTAGCAGCAAGATTTCACGGTCTTTTTTCTCCAACTCATACTTTATTTTCTTATTTCCGAGTTCCTCAATCAGTTTTTCATTGAGTAGCTTTTCCTTCAAATCCACGTACAAATCTTTCATTTCAATCGCCTCTTTGTATTTCTTTTGATCTGCGTATACCTTTCCCAATTTATCATATAGGGTCACTTTTCTTGCCTTCGATTCTATTTCCTTGGCCAAGCGGAGCCCGCTGTCATACTCCTGCTCAGCCTGCGGCAATAAACCCTGTTCTCTAAATAAGTCCCCGATATAGATATGACTCCCGATCAAGCCCCACTTATCTTCCAAGGCAAACTTTATCTGGTAGCTTTCCATCAAGAACTCATAGGCCTCATCATAGGCTTCTTTTCTAAGGTAATGTGCGCCCAAATTATGCAAGACATAGGCTTCTTTTGATTTTATATCCAATGTCCGAGCCAGGTCCAAGGCTCTATTCAGGGTTTTTAAAGCTGCAATACTATCCCCCAGTCCTTCATAAGTCGGCCCAAGCGCACTCAAGCAAGAAAGGATAGCCTTATCTTTCTTTCTAGCCACAGCCAAGTCCATCGAACCTGTGTAATATTTTAATGCTAATTCGTAGTTCTTTTGGTAAAAAACCAAGGTCCCCAACTCATACAAGGATCGACCGATACCTGCAGAATCTTTTTGGCTTTCCCTTATCCCAAGGGCTTGTATTTGATATTCATAAGATGTCTCGTAATTTCCAATTTTCTGATAAGCGCTGGCGATGAGCCCCAATCCGTTGGCTTTATCCTTAGGATCGGAGGATACTTGTGGTAGTACTAGGTATTTATCGTAATAATGCAGGGCTGCGTCGTAGTGTTGAAGTTTGGCATTGCCCTTTCCCAATTGTAACAATAATTTGGGATAAATTTTACAGTTTTCCTGGGGTTCAAAGTTACTTAATACTTCCTCATATTTGGCGATGGCTGCTGCATAATCTTCTTGCTCGAAATAGCCATTAGCCTCCTTGATAGATGCTTCAATATTGAGCGGCGTCTCGGCCATTTCTTCTAGGAGTGCGTCTTGTTGACAAGCCGGTAGAGCCAGCCACAAAATGAAAATGACTAAGGGTTTAATTTTCCATAGAATATTCATTTTTTGGTATTTTCCTAACGCCTGGTGTTAGCGGGTTAAATGAAAGGGTCTAAAAATAATACTCGGTCTCTTCGATAGTAGTAAGTAGGAGCACAGTCCATCGAGACCATTCTCCTACTCGTTCATTTGTTAGTCTTCATAGTCTGGGGGACAGCCTGGGTCAGTATCCGAGGTATTACCACCACTTCCTCCTCCCCTTCTTCTTCGGCCTCCTTTGACGGCGGTTAGTTGCTCATCAGATAAAATAATAGTGTCTTTGCCGTTAAAATCAATTAGCTTTTTTGACATGATACAAGTGTTAAATTTAAAGAATTTCGATTATCGTAAAAGGCAGGGCAATTGATGTGGTATATATATTGTTAGGAAGTGTGTAGTTTTGCCCATTTAAGGTTGTGATTGTAGTAGATAGTCGCTTAGTCTTCGTAATCGGGTGGACAACCAGGATCTACTTCTTCACTATTGCCGTCGTTTCCTCCATTGTTGCGCTCATTATTCCGATTCCGTCGTCGTCCTCGGCCACGCCCTCGGCCGCCCTTGATTGCCTTTTGTTCCTGTTCCGTTAATAGGTCCAGGTTTTTTCCAAAAAACTGAATTTGTTTCGCTAACATTTTAAAAGTGTTTAAGGGTTGAAAAAACTAATACTAAGTAGCTATATTTCAAGCTACTAGATATCTGTCTCTTATACACATCTGACGCTGCCGACGAAGAGGATAGTGTAG
>CAJXUM010001549.1 GCA_913060855.1 uncultured Lewinella sp.
CTCCAATACCACTCACCCAAGCACCTTCATGGCTTTCTGTTTTCCAACCATATCTATCTGCACCTCTGGGATAAGCGCCCAACGTGAACATTTTCACCACAGGCCAGCCAAGATAGTAAAAGAAAAAATCAAAGAGAATATTTACAAGCACATAGCCAAGAGCCCTTCCAAGCCCTCTGAGGAATCCTTCAGCTAAATCTTCCATGACCTCCCCCATATAACGCCGCCAGCAGGGACCGAAAAACCAGAGCGAAGCGGCGGTTTTTTGGTCCCTCTGGCTGGCCTTGTTAGGCGCCTTCACGGACTACCCTTGACTCAATCATGAGTTGCTCGCCTTTAGGAGTTAATGACCAAAAAAGTGCCATTCCACCTTTTGTGGTTTGCGAATACTTTGTTTTTATCAGGCCATATGCCTTAAGCTGAATAGTAACTGTTTTAAATTCTTGATCATTTATAGATATTGAGGATCCATCAGTATTTTTAGTTGCCCTTTCCTTAAGAGATCTAGCAAGCTTTAACTTAACTGATGTATCATTTGGGTGCTCAACAATATAAGGGGCGATTAGAGCGAACATATCGCGCCAAGTAATTGTGCATTCGAAGTCATAATGCCTTGTTGGGTACCCAGTTCGAGTTACATTGTAGTCGCCGTGAACTGTAAATGCAGAATCCATATCTGCTATACCATCAACTGAAGGTTTGTTGTCGGCTTGTTTTTCAAGGGTGCTGAGCGAATCTTTTAACTCAGAATTCTGTTTTCTTAACTCATTAATTTCAGATAGGATATTTTCATTAGCAACATTGCTTGCTCTAACCCACCCTACGGCAGGATACATTTTTATTGTTTTAGTGAGACTCAGTGCTACAAGGCCAGGAAGTTCCCCCGCATTTTTCCAAAACTTAACTAGCCTTCCATCCATGACCTTATCTTTAAAATTAAGAAGTTTTCCTCGTAAGCCAGGGCCTTGCTCAGACTTACCAAACGGGATGTCGTCTGGTGCTCCATGGATAAGAGCAACAACTTTTAATCCGTTCTCAACAGCATAGTCAAATTCCTTCTCGGTATAACTGATGCCGTCATCAGTAGTTGAGCCATAACGACCACCAATAATTAGTAGGTAATAATCACAGTCATCGATAACCTTTTTGATAAATTCCCACTGCTCCTCATCAGCGGCTGGAAAAAGCTCCATTCCAGCTGGAATACAGTCCATTTCCATTAACGCTTGAAGGACATGCTGCCTCTCTTCTTTAAGGTCAGCATATGTAGAGCTAACAAAAACCTGATATCTCTTATCCATGTATATCCTATTTGTAGATCGTGCCTAACGACCAAGCTGTGCGGCGTGAACGAAGCGCAGCGTAGTGAACGTCCGAAAGAGCGCCTTGTTATAAGCCATTTTTGCTACCTTGAGGAATAAGCAAGCCAACACCACTGTTTTGATTGATTTCAATGTTTGGTAGAACATCATCATTTGTATATGGCTGTCCATCTGGGCCGACGCCGAGCAGGTAATAATGGTCTTGATCTTGTAACTCATAGTGGTAATAGCGTGGTTCCCCACCCATTTGAACATCAGTTGGGTCATGGACGAATACCATAGAATTTTCAGGTAGAGATTTACGCAACGCCTCCAGTGACTCGGGATACTGGCCGTTTTGTGTTTTATAAAACTCGATAGCTTGCACAAGAGACGTGATGGTGTTTTTGCTTAGTTGAACCCTCAAATCATCATACACTCCACCTCGTTGAACAAAGCCAAAATAGAAAAGTAAAGCGTAAAGAATGATGCTAAAGCCAATACCACAGGCACCGATAATTGCTAGCTTTTTACCACCTAGCTTTTTAGACCAGAAACCACTGGCATTTTCTAGCAATTTCAATTGTATCGGCACAACTGCAATGAACTGTAGTAACGATTTTCCCGCTTGCTAACTGAACGGCTGGGTCACTACTTTTATTATCAGATAATCTTCCGTATATAGTGATACGAAACGCCTCTCTAAGAAATAGCACTTTTGGGGAATATTGCCAGCCGACTTTGCTTTGCCTTAAAACTCTGTATTTATAAAACCGGCCCAGTTATCTTGCTTTCAAATGGTTAAACAAACAGCCCAAAAACAATGGGTAACGCGACAGCAGTGAATATGCCGTTCACGCACTGTCTCTTATACACATCTCCGAGCCCACGAGACCGAGGCT
>CAJXUM010001550.1 GCA_913060855.1 uncultured Lewinella sp.
CTACACTATCCTCTTCGTCGGCAGCGTCAGATGTGTATAAGAGACAGCTACTTTATTGCGCAAATCCCGATCGGTCAAGATCCCTAAAGCGACATTCTCCTGATCCGTAATGACAATTGACCCTACGTTTTGTGACCGCATGGTTTGAGCTGCATCCCGAATACTAGTGTTCAGCGAGCAAGTAACTGGTTTTTTACTGTGACCAATAGATTGAATCTCTACCAGTTCAAACGCCTTATCAACAGGTGATGGATGTGCCGAGAATAGAGAACGATCTTGTTTGTTTTGTGAAAGAGAGGCATTCCCTGCTGCAAAGCTCTGGGCAAAATACCACGCTACTTTGGGGTGAGCCTCTATAATGGGAAGTAATACCGCGGTGGGTATGACATAGAGTAGGCTTTCTTCGACGGCTTTTGCACTTAAGGTATAAATGGGCGTGCCGGCTAATGGACGCAAGCCAAAGATTTCTCCCTGATCGCATACTTCCACCAATTGGTTTTCTCCTTCTGTGGAGTGCAGAAGATGGATCGCCCCTTCCTTGACCAAGTAAATTTCTTTTCGAGCTTCCTCACCCTGGGTAAAAACCAAGCTTTGCTCCTGGACATACCGAATCTTAACCTTAGCGGCAATATCCAGCAAGACTCCTTCCTCTAGCAAAGAAAAAGGAGGGTAGTTTTTTAAGAAATCATACACCCTTTGCGGGATCGCATTTTCCATGGCAAAACTTGATGGAGCAAGGGCTCAATGACAGCCCCTGCTAGGCCGCTGCTCTTTATGGGACAGCTAGATACTCCTGTGAGATTAGCGTTGACTCCAAATTTCGTAGAGCGGTGCTCCTTTCGAACTTTTACCAGAGTGAATCCAGTCGCCATCTTGTACGGCAAATTCAAATTTAAGGGTAGCACCCACACGGCTGTCATCTCGCGAAAAGAAACCGATATTCTCTTGGTATACTCCGTTTTCGGCAGTATACGTTCCTCCTCCTGTACCAAAAAACTGCTTGGTTTCCGTGTTGTAAGCGATCCATTGAAAACGAGTGCCGCTGAGGATTTTCATTGTTTTTCGAGGGCGGTCGGTTCGGTTTCTGCGGATTTCACCATTTCTCTTTCGCCCAGAGATCAACCAGGCCCCATTCAAGGGGGTAAGTTTGCCTTGGTCAAGGTCGGTCCAGCGCCCTTTGGGCTGTCCCTTGCCTTTCAATAGGATATTACTTCCTTTGGCGATCAATTTTAAAGATTCGGCTTGCCCAACCTGGGTACTATCTGCGGTGTGAAACTCATAAGCTAGGCTTAGCTTTTTGCCCGTTTTTGACCAGGTTCCCCCTTTGGTCATGACGAAAGCGCCATTGGCTGTCTCATGGACAGTCCAAGAAAAGTAATCACCGCTCAAAACCAACACATGGGTAACAGCCTTGTCATTAGCCATAGTGTTGAGACTCCAGGCTCCTTGCAGAACAGGCGGAGCTTCTTCGGCTGTTGGGGTAAAAGAAAAGGATACCAAAGTAAGGAGCAATAGGAGGGCTATATTTTTCATTGAATGGATCATAGTATAGATTTTCGAGTAAGACTTCAGAAGTTGCCCGGGCCAAGGCCTAGGCAAACTGCTGAAGCCTTGCTTGGCTGGCAATGGTTGTTTTTTACCAGACTAAAGAGGTAAGTTAAGTTTGTCTTTAAGGTATTTGTGATAAATAAAGAGAACGAGGAAGGCACCACCTGTAGCGACTATTAAGCTTCCAATCAGGCCCGAGCCTAAGATGTATCGTATTCCGGTCAAACTGGCAATGAATCCCCCTAGATAGGCACCAATTACGCCGATGACCAATGAAGAAATCCATCCTCCCTTTTCGTCTTGAGGCGTAAGCGCCTTAGCAATAGAACCAGCTCCTAGGCCGATAGCTAACCAGTACAGAAATCCCATAGTTGTAATTTTTTAGATACGATGAATGAATACATTGTTAAACAACTTCAATAAGACAAAATACATAAAATATCAAATCTGAGCTATGAAGAGACGTAAAAATCAAGTCAGTACCAACCTACCTTAGTCAATATAGGGGAAGAGGAAGGGCCTAAAGTCGGTTCATTTCCCACTTTGAGGAGCCGAAAATGGGTTGATTTTGTAAAAAAATGCACAAACTTGCGTGTTAAAAATTCGCTAAGGAGACCCAACTGCCTGAAAAAGAGAATAAATTGTGAATAAATA
>CAJXUM010001551.1 GCA_913060855.1 uncultured Lewinella sp.
CGGTCTCGTGGGCTCGGAGATGTGTATAAGAGACAGGGCCATGATCAATCCAGGTTCCCACGGTGGCTACCACTTTGATAAAATGGGGCAGGAAGTTGATTTTGGCTTTTCCGATGCGGAATACGGCGATATATTTATGAATGAGCACATGATCAAGAATGGGCAGATTTTCCCGCAGATGGAAGGGCAATTTGTGTTCAAGATGGCGGTGAAAAAATTCCCAGAAGTGATCATGGAAGCCTTGGCCAAAACTGGCCTGACGAAGGAAGACATCGATATGCTGATTCCTCACCAAGCCAATTTGCGAATCAGTCAATTCGTGCAACGGATTTTACAATTGCGAGACGATCAAGTGTGGAATAACATCCAAAAATACGGCAATACCACAGCCGCCTCCATTCCCATTGCCTTGTGCGAAGCGGTAGAGGCAGGCGCAGTGAAGAAAGGCGACCTGGTTTGTTTGGCTGCCTTTGGAAGTGGATTCACTTGGGGTTCTGCCTTGATTAGATGGTAAATAACTAATAGACATGATTAGATGGCTTTCTAGCGATCTACTACATAGAAATTGTACATTAACTTTTTCATAGCACATTTTGGTCCCGGTATATAATGCCGGGATCTTTGTTTATAGAAAAGTTGTTTTAAAATAAACCTTAAAACAACTGCAGACCTCTCAGCAACGACAACGATCAATTGAAATAGAATACATGAAGCATAATTCATCGGATATTATTATTCTCGGAGGAGGTCTCACCGGCTTGACACTGGCTTATTTACTACGAGCGCAAGAGGTAAAGGTTCATATCCTAGAAGCGAAAGAAAGATTAGGCGGCAGGATTTATACTAAATACCCCGAAAACCTAGCTCCGCAGGAGATGGGCGCTACTTGGTTGGGTAAAAAACATACGGCGCTAGTTGCTTTACTGGCAGAACTCCAATTAGGCATCTTTGAGCAACGAATGGAAGATCGAGCGATTTATGAGGCGATTTCAACTAGCCCGCCACAATTGGTGACCCTACCGCACAACCCGGAACCTAGTTATCGGATACAAGGCGGGACGAGCCGCCTCATTGAAGCCCTGACTAATCAGCTGGAAGGAACGGAAATCTTTACTGGGCAAATCGTGGAAGCCATAGAAAAAACAGCAGAAGGATTTCAGGTGAATGCTAATCTGCAGACTTTTACGGCCCCTATATTGGTATCTACTTTACCGCCCCATCTACTGACCCAAAAGATTCAATTCACACCTGCATTACCTGATGCGCTACTGGCCGTAGCTTCCCAAACCCACACTTGGATGGGCGAATCCATAAAAGTAAGTCTCACCTATGAAGCTCCTTTTTGGCGAGCATCCAATCTCAGCGGTACTTTGTTTAGTAATGCCGGACCTATTACGGAAATGTATGATCATTCCAATGTCGAGGACAATACCTACGCCCTGAAAGGCTTTCTAAATGGGGCTTATTATGCTGCCACTAAGGAGGAGAGACTAGCCGTCATCATGGGACAGCTGCGCAAATACTATGGCCCACAAATTGAAAAATTTGTGACCTATGAGGAGGCCATCTGGCGGGAGGATCCCTTTGTGTTTTTCCCCTACCCGGCGCATGTACTGCCTCATCAAAATAATGGGCACGAATTGTACCGACGGACCTATCTAGATGGCAAATTTTTTGTGGCGGGATCTGAAACTGCCGCACAATTCCCGGGTTATATGGAAGGGGCGGTAAGAAGCGCTAATTTTGTAGCCAAAGCATTAACTGCCCACTTTTCAGTCTCCAAGGCGAATTAATTACTAATACTTCTACCCATGAATGAATTACTGAATAGGAAAATAGATCACATCGTATACGCAGTAGTCGATTTGGAAGAAACGATGGACGTTTTTGAAAAAGCAACGGGAATCCGACCTGTTTTCGGCGGTTATCATACCCATCAAGGCACCAAAAATGCAATTGTTAATCTGGGAGAAGCGGCCTACCTAGAATTTTTGGCCAAAGATGATACGAACTTGGCGATTCCCCCGCCTCGTTGGATGGGAATCGACTTGATTCAACGCCCACAAATGACCCGCTGGTCCCTGAAGTCTGCTGATTTGACGAAGGATAGTGCCATTCTCAAAAAATACAATGCTGAGCTGGGAGAGATCCAGGCTGTCTCTTATACACATCTGACGCTGCCGACGAAGAGGATAGTGTAGA
>CAJXUM010001552.1 GCA_913060855.1 uncultured Lewinella sp.
TCGGCAGCGTCAGATGTGTATAAGAGACAGAGGTGGCTTAGTGATGATGTTTTCTGGAATAACTTCCCCGTCCTTGTTCATATAACGGGCCAATTCAAAGACCTCCATCTTGTACACATCGCCTATTACCGCGAGCCCTCCGCACATATCTCCATAGAGCGTACCATATCCCACGGCCATTTCACTTTTGTTGGAGGTATTGAGGACGATATTACCAAATTTATTAGAAAAAGCCATTAACAACATGCCTCGTACCCTCGCTTGTATATTCTCTTCCGCGATATTAAAATCTTTAGCCCAAAAATGAGGTTCAAGAGCCGTCGAAAAAGATTGATACATCGATTCGATCGGAATAATATCATACTGGGTTCCTAAGTTTTCAGCCAACTCACGAGCATCATTCACTGAGTGATCACTGGAGAACTGAGAAGGCATCAAAATCACGCGCACATTGTCTTTCCCTAAGGCCCTCGCAGCCAAAACAGCGACTACCGCCGAGTCAATTCCACCCGACAGCCCCAAGATGGCTTTCTTAAAACCTAACTTGCCAAAATAATTCTGCAGTCCCATGACCAGACCATCATGAATCAAGGTCATTTTATCTTTCTCTTGCACATTTTCTCGCCCCCCTTTGCTCACATCTTCCAAGTCGAAGGTGCGAATCTCTTGTTTGAAATAACTCATCTCCTGAAAAACTTTCCCATCTGGGGAAAGCACTATCGATCCACCATCAAATAAGATCTCCGTTTGTGCGCCTACATGATTGACATAAAACAAAGGCAGTCCATACCGCGCTATATTAGTTTGCAAAACATGAATACGATCTGCAGCATGCGCATAAGCAAAGGGTGAGGCGGAGACATTGAGGATAAAATCAGGTTTTTGGTCCATCATTTCATCCATCGGACAAATCTTGTACAAAGGGTTTTCATTCCCCACATTCCAGAGGTCTTCACAAACGGTCAAAGCGATCCGTTTACCTTTGTATTCCAATACCTTCCATTCTGAAGCCGGTTCGAAGTAACGATATTCATCAAAAATATCGTAAGTAGGAAGTAAGGTTTTATGCTGAACGAAATGGATCGCTCCATCCGCTAGGAAATAGACAGAGTTGTATAAGTCTTTCCCCTCTACTACCGGATTTCGGCTTACCGATCCAACCACAATAGCTATGCCTTGTGCCTCCTTCGCCAATTCCTGGACACTCTGCTCCGCCAAATCGATAAAATCCTCAAATTCCAAGAAATCCCTGGGTGGATAGCCCACTGTTGCCAATTCAGGCAGGCATACAATATCCGCCCCTTGCTCTTTAGCTTCTGCTACAGCAGCTTTCATCTTACTTAAATTGCCAGCAAAATTACCGACATGTACGTTGATTTGCGCAAGCGCTATTTTCATCTTTGTATTTTTTTCGTTTAATCGTTTGCTACGAGCTCTTGCTCGCCAAATTTAAAGCTTATTTACCACTACACTCGTTGCGTAAACATCCCTTGAAACTGAGCCAAAACAAGTTTCATATCCTCCGGCAACCGCTGTATCACTTCATCCACTATCTCCTGTGGTACATTCCCATAATAGGCTTCGGCAATACTCCCCGCCATCGCGGCAATCGTATCACTGTCCCCACCTAAGGAGATCGCATTGCGAATAGTATCCTCGAAATCCTCGCCTTCAAGAAACGATATGATGGCCTCCGGTACTGATCCTTGGCAACTTACATCAAAGGCATAATAAATACGTATATCATCTATCTTTCGACGAAGATTATAACCAAAAGTCTCTATACAATAGTCGCGAATCGCTTCTTTATCCTGCCCGGTACGCGCCAAAAAGATACAAGCAGCAATCGCTTGTGCCCCTTTCACTCCTTCCGGGTGGTTATGCGTAACTGCAGCACTCGCTTGCGCTTCGGCTAGTACATCCTCCAAAGAATTGCATAACCAGCCGACCGGACTTACCCGCATAGCCGAACCATTACCCCAGCTATTGTAGGGCCCTTTCACCAAACCCGCCAGCCATTTCCGGAAAGTTCCGCCGTAGCCCGCCAAGGGGTAACGTCGTCCCCAGGTTTTCAGGACCTGTTCATATTCTTTGTTGTTCAATAAGGCATCCGCTACGGCAATCGTCATAGCCGTATCATCTGTAAAAATAGCTGTCTCTTATACACATCTCCGAGCCCACGAGACCGAGGCTGATCTC
>CAJXUM010001553.1 GCA_913060855.1 uncultured Lewinella sp.
TCAGCCTCGGTCTCGTGGGCTCGGAGATGTGTATAAGAGACAGGGAATAATGCGATAAATTGGCCGAACGCTAATCATCAATCAAGAGAAATTTGTAGATTTAGCCTTCGTGGGTTGGCTGCTATTTAAATCAACCGCATTATAAACCCTTCAATAAATTATGAAAAAAGTCAATGTGATTAGATTTTCTCTCCTAGCACTGCTAGGGGTTTTACTACTTAATATGGGCTATGCCCAAAAGGAGTCTGATGCCCAATATACACTGGTGGTGGAAGGTTTTGATTGGGGTGCTGCGGCTAGCAAGGCGATTTTGCACATGGCAGCGCCGATCAGCGAAATCAAAGCCGCTGATTTTGAGGTTTCGGTTCAGCGAAGCTCCTCCTGTATCCCCGCTGATGCCCCAAATACATCGGGGAAACGAGATGTCGTTTACGCCTATGTTTCGGATGCTAAGGGTAATCGCATGGATGAGGGGAAGTTCGTCACTCTAAATCTGGAGGTAGGGCCTTACATAGGTCTAGATGCACCGATACAGTATTTCTTCAGTGGAGGTTGCAATGGCAATCAATGGGTCGATTATAAACTGACTATTAACCATAAGGGAAGTGAGGCGAGCTGGAATCAAGAAGCCGATCGAATTATCCCCCTAGTAGATGAATTTGACCTAACTGGCAAATTTGCCTTTAATGATGATATCACCTTAACCTATGCTTCCTTCAAGCCAGAAAGAACCCGCGGAAAAGCACCGCTCATTATTTGGTTGCACGGTGGGGGAGAAGGAGGTACAGATCCGAGTATCGTGCTCTTGGCCAATCGGGCGGCCAACTATGCTTCCCCGGAAATTCAAGCCCTATTTGGCGGCGCGCATGTCCTGGTCCCTCAAAGTCCTACCTTTTGGATGCAAAATGCCAGCGGGAATTATACCCGAGGTGATGTCAACGATATCTACAATACGTCTTTAATGGCACTTATTAAGGAGTATGTAAAGAATAATCCAGGTGTCGATGAGAAGCGAATTTATGTAGGTGGGTGTTCAAATGGGGGTTACATGACACAAAAATTACTATTGCAACATCCCAATTACTTTGCTGCTGCTTTCCCTTCCGCCTTGGCGTATCATGCTGAATTTTTGTCTGATGCAGATATCAAAACGCTAGCGGGACAATCGATTTGGTACATCCACTCCAAAGATGATCCAGTGACTAAAGCAGCTGCTACGGTCACACCCACTTATCAGAAATTAATGAGCGCAGGAGCAAAAGATGTTCACCTCTCTATGTATGATCACGTGATTGATCTTTATGGTTTGTACGGCGGCGAAAACTATCATTACAATGGCCACTTCTCTTGGATTTATAGCCATCGCAATCATTGCGAAAAAGAGATAGATGGTAGAACAATATCAGTCATGGAATGGCTGGCTAGTAAAAAAAGGTAATTATTGTGCCCTTGTGGCTAACAGTTTTAAGGAAGATCAACATTTTTATAAAGGTAGCCTTGGCGTTGCTCGGATCCCTTTTTTCGGGATGATCTCCAAGGCGACAATTTCCCCTCCATTTTCAGTCTGATTCACTACCTCTAGCTTAGCAGCTATGAGGTGGGGCTTACGCTATACCAGCAAGAGTCTACATAAAGCTATTCAAATTCATAAAAAAAGAATACAACAATACATCTATTTACCCTTCATAAAAATGGAGGCACAAAAATTGCTAAGAGTTACTTACTATGAGAGGAGACTGCCGAAAATCCCAAACAGAGTAGGCATTAAATTTATTTCTAGACAAAAAACACAAAAGATGACAAAATCAAAATTCATTACTTCTTCACTGCTAGCCGTATTTGTTATTGCGCTGGGATGTATGTTTTTTATTTCTTCTAGCACCGTAGAGCGATCCAATTCTGAATTCATCGCTGAATTATCAGCGGAACTGGCTGATATGAAAGAAGAATTAACCAGCTTGAAACTTCCCGAAGGGAATGAGGCGGTTTCATCCGAACCAATGTTGGGAGAGGTGATATTATTTGCAGGCAATTTTGCACCAAGAGGATGGGCTTTCTGCGATGGGCAACTAATGCCTATTTCAAGTAATTCAGCGCTGTTTTCACTATTAGGTACTATTTATGGTGGAGATGGCAGAACCACTTTTGCTTTACCCTGTCTCTTATACACATCTGACGCTGCCGACGAAGAGGATAGTG
>CAJXUM010001554.1 GCA_913060855.1 uncultured Lewinella sp.
GAGATCAGCCTCGGTCTCGTGGGCTCGGAGATGTGTATAAGAGACAGGGAACGCACGGTAACGTGCCGTATCCAAAATACCAGCCATACCGAATACACGCTTGTCAGATAAACCTGAAGCTTCATGTGCTGCATAGGTCATCACATCCAATGGATTGGATACCACGATGATAATCGGGTTTGGAGAATATTCTAATATCGACTTGGTTACGCTATTCACGATTTTGGCGTTAGTCGAGATCAAGTCATCTCTACTCATACCTGGCTTACGTGGAATACCCGCAGTAATCACTACGATATCAGAATCAGCAGTATCCTTATAGTCTTCGGTCCCTAGAAGCGATGTACTATAATAATCGATAGAAGCTTGTTGCCAGCTATCAAGTGCCTTACCACGAGCGAGATCGCCTTTCAAATCTAACAAAACGACTTGCTTGACAAGGTCCTTATGGGCTAATACATTTGCACATGTTGCCCCAACATTACCTGCCCCTACTACGGTTACTTTACTCATAATTTTGGGTTACTTTTTTTATTGAGAATTGAGCGCTAAAACGGCTCGAATTGGGCCACAAATGTAGCTTTTTTTTGGATTGTTTGACAATTTAAAGACCAAAGAATTCGCGAAACTTGTCGACCGGCGGCTTTCATTTTTTGTTATCTTTGCTGAGATTTGACCGAATCCTAGTAATGGACAAATAATAAGTTCCGCATTTTGAAATAGAGATTTTGGTTTCAGACGAGGCATTTTTTGAAGTGATAGCCCAGCTACCGCTGAAAAAAATAACGAAGTATGGAATCAAAAGATCATAAGCAAAATCGTGAAGTTATTGTTTGATCATTACTTAACCAAGAACATTCCAAAAATTAGTAATATGCTCAAAAAAATCATCTTATTAGGACTTTCCTTGCTCATCTTGTTACCTGCCTCCATAGCGCAAGTTTGTGGTACCACTGGCAATGAGGTAATGGAACGTCTTCAGCAAAACAAACAATCCCTATACAACACTCCCATCATTCCAAGATCGATTCGATATTTACCTGTCAAATTTCATATTGTCAGCAAAACTGATGGAAGCGGCGGTGTGCCCGAAGCCCAGGTTTTTGATATGCTTTGTACGGTCAATGCCGATTTTTCAGCAATGAATCTTCAATTCTATATCAAAGATGGTGATTTCAATTACCTAGCCAATAGTGCCGTCTACGATTTGATTTTGGACTCGGACCATCCCGATGCCACCGTCAATCCAACTATTATACGAAACATAATGAGAGCTAACAAGGATAATGATGCCTTGAATATCTGGATGGTGAAAGACATTATCTTAGATGCTGATAATACAGGAAATATCCTTGGGTTTTACTCAAACGCAGATGATTGGGTTGTCATGTTGAATAATGAAGTACGTGGCTCTTCCATTACACTTTCGCACGAGTTGGGACACTTCTTTAGTCTCCCCCACCCTTTTAATGGCTGGGAAAGCGATCCTTATGATGCTGAAAAGCATGGAAATCCGGTGCAAACTAATTCACCTGGTTTTAACCCTTTCCAAATCATTCCTACCGAAAAAATGGATGGCTCCAATTGCGAAGTGGCAGGAGATCGCATCTGTGATACACCTCCTGACTACAACTTTGCCGGAATCAGTTGCAGTTGGTCAGAAGAAATTCAGGATCCTACTGGTACTATCGTGAATCCGGAAGAAAAGCTCACCATGGGTTATTTTCCCTGTTCGAAAGATGATTACTTCTTTACCGATATGCAGCAGCAATTGATGATACAGGATGCGGCTAGTTCGAATCGCAACTACCTAGCGGCTGCACCAGACTTAGTCACAACGACTTTGCAAGAAAGTACTACACTCGTTTTCCCTTCCAGTAATGAGGTGTTGACTTACTATCAAAACCTTGAACTCGAATGGACCGCCATAGCTGGAGCGACACAATATATGATAGAGGTGGATCGCCTGCCTACCTTCGTTTTCCAAAAGCAGGCCTTCTTCGTAAAAGATGCCAACTTCTTGGAACTCAATAATCTCGAACCCGGTAAGAAGTACTACTGGCGCGTTAAGCCTTATAATAATTACTCTACCTGTCAGCCTTTCACATCAGCCTTAGCTTTTACCACAGGTGACAGTCCGACAGCTGTCTCTTATACACATCTGACGCTGCCGACGAAGAGGATAGTGTAGAT
>CAJXUM010001555.1 GCA_913060855.1 uncultured Lewinella sp.
TCTACACTATCCTCTTCGTCGGCAGCGTCAGATGTGTATAAGAGACAGCAATAGACTGCTGCCATTCCGCTGGCTGAACCAGATGGTATAAAACAATTTCGGTTTCATTTCTAATTTATTACAATTAATAAGATGGCTATACAGGGTTCACTGTATAGCTAATAAGCGAGTATCGGCTGAAAAAAGCCCATTGCAATTGAGAAATGTATGAACTACATTACCAGGTATTTCGAAGAATAGCAAGGCCTAATAGTTCTTTCCCAATTGCCGGATTTACCAGCTGACAGTATGATTAGAAATGAAAGAAATATGCATCATTGGAAGTGAATTTGAATATATAACCCAAGCAAAGGCGAATTCGTTCCCGCTATCGTATTAAACTAGACATTTAGACGACAGCAACACTTGGTCTGACAGTATTGGCAGGGAACAGAGACAGCTGAGGGGCACTTTCTGTCCCTCAGCTGTTCGATCTCAACGCACGCCTCTTTTCTCTATAGCATGTCTACCTCTGCCGTTTTTTCTTACATAACAGGTACTTCCTGAAAAGGTCGAACAAATTCGAAAACAAACTTTTTGCCATCTTGTAAGACCGTACAGAATAGAGCTGTACAGTCGTAGGTGACTTCAAAAGGTTTGTTGATATCAAAACTCGGATCCGTCACTTTGAAGATATAATCAAAAATCGTCTGATTCTTCGCTGTAATTTTCCGAAAGCGGAATTCCGAGGCATTATTAATGTCATCAGGCTGCTCTACTATAAACCAGGCCCCTTTGGTCAAACCGCCCAACCATTGTGCAGAAGGATACTCCGGAAGAGGATCAGGTGCATCAAAAGCGCCATTGGCAGATTTGAATTTGATATTGTGCTCGTTCGGTGAATTAGTAAAGAAGTATTTGAACATCAATTTAGGTAAACTTCGATATTCTCGGGTTAGTTCTCCCTGCCAAATTCGCCAAACTTCTGAAGAAGTAGACCCATAAATAACGCTACCTAATGGAGTAGAGGTAGGTTCGGGTGTATAAGTCAGTTTGCGCTGCGTTTTCTTATCTACCGTACCAGCCAATAAGGCATAGCGTACGAAACGCGCGCAATTAGTATGTTCTCTTCCAAAAGCATTGTAAACCACACTACCTTTTCGCTCCATTTTTTGGATATAGGCCATCACTCTTTCATAATTGATGGTCGCGCAGTAGGAAGCATACATCGCTCCAATCGATTGAACGATATCGCGATTGCTATCAAAATAGCGGATGATTTCCTCCTCGTTCAACAGATTACCTTCGGCATCAAATTTACCTTTGATTTTAATCGCTACATCCGGGTCCGTATTCCGGCTACGTAAACGAGCCAGGCCTTTCGGGGCCGTATATCTACCTAGATCGGCGTATTCAATTTCTCCCGTTCCCTTATGTATGATGGCCATAGCTGCATGGCCTCCGGGAACAAGTCCTTGTTTGATAATACCTAGTTTTTTGCATACCCAAATATGCCAGCCACCATCAGGCACAGTATAGAAGTCGGGAAATGCCAAAATGATGGCACAAGCGTTAGCTTCAACGTTATTCATCTTTCTCTTTTTTCTGTTAGGTCCTGTCTTATTGAAAGGTCCCGCTTTGGAATAATCCCTGCTCTCGGCGGAAAAAATTCAGTGGGAACCTCTATTTCATAGGCTGAAAATAATTCGTCTAGCGGAAAAAATTAGCATGATTGACCAACTATTTCACGGGAAGCGTACTAAATTGACCAAAACGCAGCTTAGTACTATAATTTAGTATTCTTGATATAGAAATTGGTATCTACCTTTAAGTCTCTCATTCCCTTGCCTTTTAGTCGCTTTCTTCGCCATTTCGTCCTTGGTGCCAACCATACTTCTTCTCCATCTACCTTCACTTTAAGTGGCATATCAAAACCGGGTAAGCATTCCGTCCAACGGTACTTTAGTTTACCTTTCTTCAATTTATACTCAAAAGTAGGAATGCGCGTATCTCTAAGGTATTGTGTAAAAAAGGCCGAAAGGTCTCGCCCCAACTTTTCCGACAAATAGTCTTCAATCTCTTTGGTGGTTACCGTTTGATGATAAAAAGTCTCATTGAGTCCTCGGAGCATTTCTCGCCATTTCTCGTCATCATTCACTATTTGCCGCAGGGTGTGCAAAAGGCTGTCTCTTATACACATCTGACGCTGCCG
>CAJXUM010001556.1 GCA_913060855.1 uncultured Lewinella sp.
GATCAGCCTCGGTCTCGTGGGCTCGGAGATGTGTATAAGAGACAGGTACATGCTCAGGCGGCCATTACTCCAGGGAATCCAAGATGCCTGCACCTTTACTTTTGATTTAGGTAACTTTTTGAGTAATTTATTATCGGCCTTCTCTTTTTCCTCCAAGCCTTGCAAAGCTGGTGCATGCCAGGCCCCACAAACGACTACAATCCGCTCGTACAGCTGTTGCTTTGCCTGGCGCAAAATCATCCGCATATAGGCCTCACGCGACTCATTCTCCGTATCATGTGCGCTGGCAATATTCTGTTCGCGAAGACTTTGCATCGCCATCATGACGGCTGTAAAGTGATCTCCTACCGCTGCTGATTCTCCTTTCCGTTCAAAGAGATAGTCCCACCATTGTTCACTATTCTCATAGCCTGCAATATTAGCGAGGTGTTGAATTGGATCAATGACGATGGGTCTTTCTGCTACTTTGCTATCTTGTAATGCGGCCACCTGTGTCCTGGCTTTAGCTCTCCCCTCCCCTGCTCGTTCTTTGGCCTCATTGGCCAATTCTTGCAACTTAATACGGGCGGGCAGGTCCATTGCTTGGACGGGAATTTGGCGCTGATTGGCGTAGGCTGCCGCGACCCATTCTGGGGAATAGACGGCAAAGGGGTAAAAAGAGGAGTGGCCTGGCATAGCTTCGTCGTACACCATAATAGCTACTGGTGGTTCCAAATCGCGATGGCCGATATAGGGCAATACCTCGTTGATCTCTGGTGGGCCTTCAATCAGGATAAGATCGGGTTCCAGCGCTTCCAATTGCTGCTGTACACGTCGAGCTGATCCTGCTCCGTGGTGCCTTATGCCGAGAATATGAATAGACATATTGTAGCTGGTTTTAATCCTTTTAATCAAAGAAACAGGGCTTTAGACTTCTGAAGTTTTCCAAGGTTTGACAAAAGAAACTTCTGAAGTCTTGCGGAGACCTTAGAAAAAAACATCTCCACTCCTAGTCCACCCTCACCTCCTTGCAAGCCCGATAAATATCCCGGAAGTCCTGGCGCGTTTTTACCACAGTCTCCAAATATTCTCGCCATACGACCACATCTTGTACCGGGTCTTTGACCACCGCTCCTACCAAACCAGATGCAATATCCTGCGCACTCAACCGACCATCGCCAAAGTGAGCAGCCAGGGCCATGCCGCTATTCACCACCGAGATTACCTCAGCAGTACTCATGGTCCCGGATGGAGATTTCAATTTAGTTTTGCCATCTTCCGTCACGCCGTGCCGCAATTCTCTGAATATTTTCACGATGCGATTGATCTCTTGCAAAGCGGGAATCTCAGCCGGTAGTTGCAAGCTCTCAGCCAGGCTAGCCACTCGGGTCTTTACAATATTGATTTCCTCCTGACTGGTTTTAGGTGTGGGAAGAATGACGGTATTAAATCGACGTTTCAGTGCCGAAGAAAGCTCATTGACTCCTTTGTCACGATTATTGGCGGTAGCAATGACCGTAAAGCCCTGCTCCGCCTGAATTTCTATATCTAATTCGGGTACAGGCATCATTTTTTCAGATAATACCGTAATCAAGGTATCCTGTACATCCGCTCCCATCCTTGTCAACTCCTCTATCCGTACAGGTTTGCCTTCTTCCATACCACGTATCATAGGCGTTTTTACTAGAGCAGATTCGGAAGGCCCCTCCGATAACAATTTGGCATAATTCCAACCATATCTGATGGCCTCTTCGCTCGTACCCGCGGTACCTTGAATGATCAAAGTAGATTCACCGCTGATAGCAGCAGTCAAGTGTTCAGATACCCAGGATTTCCCAGTCCCCGGTATACCATAGAGCAATAAAGCGCGATCTGTGGTCAGGGTAGCTACTGCGATTTCCATTAGGCGCTGATCCCCTATGTACTTAGGTATAATTTCAAAGCCATTCGCCAGTTTACCGCCCATCAAGTATCGGACGACAGCTTGCGGAGATAGTTTCCAATTGGGAGGGCGAACCGCCGTATCTTGCTTACGTAGGTTTTCTAGTTCTTCTGCAAATTGATCCTCCGCGTGTTTTCTAAGCTTGGCCATGGAATTATTATTTTTTGTTGATGAAGATGTATGTTATTAGGGTTGAAATTATCTTTCGAAGGGCTCCATTTGAGTTCTCACCTTCAGATCTGTCTCTTATACACATCTCCGAGCCCACG
>CAJXUM010001557.1 GCA_913060855.1 uncultured Lewinella sp.
GGCGGAGGGGGTGGCAAGTCTGCAACTAAATCTTCTACAAAGTCTTTGTAGCTATCTAGTTCTGCTTTGGGAATCTCTTCCCCATCAATCGTCAAAGCTTTAATTTTGCCTTCTTCGATTAGGGCATCTACTTTTTGCCCTCTTCGAGTAACGTTGAAGCGAAAGCTACCTTCAGGTAAAGTGTCCACCGCCGGAACGGGTGCAACAGGTACAACTATCGACGCTTCCTCTACAGGAGGGACCGCGATAGTAGCTGCCTCTTCTGCTGTCGGGGCAGAAAAAGACTGTCGACTAAGAGACATGCAACTTAGTCCGATGAGTAACAGTAGGGTGATCATTAACTTTTCCATAGCACTGGAATGATTGTGCGAAGGATGGAGTATACGGCGTATTCGGTGGAGCAACTGCGTTTTGTTCTTAAATAATGCCATAGCAAACGGTTCGCGCTTGATTTGATCTTCTTGCAATTGCAAGAGAGATTTTGCGTACAGTAAGGAATTTCCACAAGCCTGCACCGCCAAATCATCGCAGCAGTTTTCTCGCTCCACCCGAATCAATGCGGATATCCACCACACCGCAGGGTTAAAATAAAATAGCACTTCTATAATAGACTGAATAATGTTCAATAGATAATCTTGCCGCCAAATATGACTCAGTTCATGCGCGAGGATGGCCTCTACCTCCTCCACACTAAGCCGATTGATCGTACCCAATGGTAGTAGTATAATGGGTTTAAAGGTGCCAATGACCAATGGTATAGTAACGCGACTGGATTCCAATAACTTGACGGACTGCTTTATGCCCATCCGAGACATCAGGTGCTGCAAGCGTTGCTCCCAAATCGCCTCCAGAGAGAATACCCCCTGGTAACGCAATCGCGCCGTATAGCCCAAGCCTCCCAATAGTCGCAAAGCGAAGAAGGCAAAGCCCAATAGCCAAAAAGCGACGATCAATGAGAGATGCTGGTCTAGGTATCCAATGAGAGACTTTCCTAGCACCTCCAAACTGGACGCATTCTCCACAGGCAGCAACAATTGGCCCTCAAGCACAAAACTATTGAGCATTTCATCGGCCTTACTTCCTAAGTCATAGAGGCGATAGAAATTGAAGGCAGCTAGCAAAAACAGACCTAGGAGAGAAGTAAAAGCCAAGCGATAGCGCCAAGTCGCAGATTGGCGGGGGAGTAGCCGTAAAAGCAAACCCAAAGCAAGTGCCACTAAAGCCGCTTGCCAAAGCGAATGCAATACCGTCCACCCCAAGGCCGTGACGGCAGGGCCCGATAAGTACTCAAAAAATGAATTCATTGGTTGTCTTTTTCTTTTGCTTCAATCATAGCCTTGATGGCTGCTAACTCTTCTTTGGAAGCCTTGTGCGGTCCGAGTGCTTGCATCACTAGTTTTATGGCAGAGCCCCGAAAGGCGGTATCTACAAACTTATCCAGTAACCCCCGCTGGGTCTCAGGTTCCGATATCGCAGGTCGATAGATATGGGTTCGGCTCGCCGTATTGCGTAGCACCAACCCCTTCTCTGCCATAATTTGCATCAGTTTTAAGGTAGTCGTGTACCCTACTTCTCGTTCCTGATTTAGGGTTTCATTCACAAATCGAACAGTAGAAGGTCCATTTTCCCAGAGTATCTGTAGAATGGCTAACTCCGATTCTGTTGGTCTTGGTAACGGTTTCATGGCACTTTATTTTACATACGAACAACTTCGTACTACAAACATATACGAAATCCATCGTAAAAGCAAGCCTTACTACGAAACTTTTCGTAAATAAATAACCGAAGCCTGAAAAGAGACGGCAGAAAACTGAATAGCACGGATAAGTTGTGCTTTTCGTATCTTTGACCATTATTTGTATAATTTAACAAAAGACCAATGCGATACATTATTCAAATAGCCGCCTTGGCTATGTTCTCTATGATTTTCTCTTGTGGAGGCGATGTACCTAGCAGCCAACAAACCGGCAATGAATCAGGCCAGGACAGCACAACACTGGAAGGTCAAAGCACGACTGATAACGCTAAAGTCATCAAAGCGACTCACGACTGTGAGGTAGCAGGAACAATACTGGAGGGGAATCAGACCTGGCTAAGTGAGCAGGACATTTTGATTACGCTACTTGCCGACGAATCAACCTGTCTCTTATACACATCTCCGAGCCCACGAGACCGAGGCTGATCTCG
>CAJXUM010001558.1 GCA_913060855.1 uncultured Lewinella sp.
ATCAGCCTCGGTCTCGTGGGCTCGGAGATGTGTATAAGAGACAGAAGAATGTATACGTATACTATCGCTTTAAAGACGGAGGTGCTTTCAAGATGATGGCGATGCAGGATGACGGCAAGCATTCGGATGAAGCCGCTAATGATGACATATATGGTGCGAAAATTGCACCACCTCCTGGAGGGAAAACAATCGAATACTATATTTTTGCAGAAAATGCCAAAGCGGTCAATTACAGTCCGGCACATTACACGCAGGAAAGACATACGGCTTCTTTGGAGGAATTGAACAAATAAATTTCACCCATATCTCGGATGTGAGTTTTATGATGTGTACGGGCGCTAAAACCACCTCATTATTTAGAACTCATGCCGATACAACCTATTTCTACCTAATCTACCCTTTATATGACGAACTTGTTTTAGAACAATTTCGTTATAATCGCTTACTTTTGCGACATATTGATGTCCCCAAAACAGAATAATTCTAATTATGCGAAAGTTATTGTTGAGTTATTGCCTGCTACTCGCCACCTTAGTTTGGGGAGGTGCCCAAGAAACGGACCTGTTCTTGGTAGATTCCATTCTCGAAGTCAAATTGTACTTTGAGGAAGGGAATTGGGACCAACAACTGGATCAATTGAAACAAGCAGGTGAGGATAAGCGCCTGGTAGGTGAGGTAATTATCAATGGTGAGAAATTTACCGAGGTAGGGGTGCGATATAAGGGTAACAGTTCTTATTTTAATGTCCGGAATGAAGGCCTGAGCAAACTCCCCTTTAATATCAAACTGGATTATCGAGGAAAGGAACAAGCCTTACCGGGAAATATTACCACCCTCAAACTATCCAACGTATTTCGGGATCCTAGTTTCTTGAGAGAAGTTTTGGCTTATGAAATAGCCGGGGAGTACATGCCTGCACCTAAAGCCAACTTTGCCAAGGTTTATGTCAACGATAAATACCTTGGGTTATACAATAATACAGAATCCATAGATGATCTTTTTCTAGACCAATATTACGGAGAACACAAAGGAACATTAGTCAAATGTGATCCGAATTGGCATGTGAAAGCGCCAGAGGACTGTGAGTTAGGAGATAAAGCTTCCTTGATGTACCTGGGGCAAGATTCCACCTGTTACCTCGGCTTATATGAAATGAAAACGAAAACGGGCTGGGACGATCTGATAGAGCTTACCCAAGTCTTGAACCAAGAGTTTGAGCGTATCGAATCGATTTTGAATGTGGACCAAGCCTTGTGGATGCTAGCTTTTGATAATGTGCTGGTCAATTTGGATAGTTATATCGGTCAGTTATGCCATAATTACTACCTATACCAAGATACTGCTGGTGTCTTTAACCCTATGGTTTGGGATATGAACTTGGCCTTTGGTGGTTTTCGTAGAACAGGAATCGGCAACTCGCTATCTAATAAAGCGATGGCTAGATTAAGCCCTTTCATCCATTTTAAGGAAAAAAGTAAAAAGCGACCATTAATTACACAACTCTTAGCGGATCCCTTTTATCGCAAGGTTTATATCGCGCATATTAAGACAATTTTGACGGAGCAGTTTTTGAGCACCCGATACATTGAAAGAGCTACGGCTATACAAGCGTTGATCAAAACCAATGTTACCGAAGACGAAAACCGCTTGTATCCGCTAGAAAGCTTTGAAGCTAATGTGGATACAACAATCCGTGTCAAAGGGGCCTCCATTGTAGGGATTAAGGAGCTGATGGAGCCACGAATTGAGTATTTGAAAAATCATCCTTTACTGAAGATGGAGCAACCTGCTATTTCGGAAGTGGGGCATGTAGAGTATGGAGAATTTACGGGCTTTTCAGCAAAAATTGAAGGGGCGCAGCGGGCTTGGCTATACCATAGAGATGCAGCACACGGTCCTTTTCAACGCATTGAAATGTTTGACGATAGTGGGCATCATGATGAGCAGGAGGGAGATAGCATTTGGGGTTGTACCATAGAGAAGGGTAAAGGCTTGCAATACTATATTATTGCCGAAAGCGAACATACAGCCTCACTGTCTCCAGCTAGAGCAGCGCTACAATTTTATGAGATCAAGTAAGTTTCAATATGCCTATTATTCATCGTTCTTCTTACCCCGGAGCACCTTTTTACCAACTCAATGGGCATTTACAAACTATTTTCCCCGCTTTCCGCAAACTTGAAAAT
>CAJXUM010001559.1 GCA_913060855.1 uncultured Lewinella sp.
CACATGATCTGCACCTATAAGGCTGCCGTCGGGGCGCCGGGCACCTGCTGCCGCCAACGCGTTGGCGATCTGTGGCCATGTTGCGCCAGATTGGCGCAAATCCCGAAATAGCCCCAGATCCGCTCTGATTGCCCGATCCAGAGGCACACTGCCTAGTGGACCAGACAATCGCTCAGCAAAAGCACTGAGCCTAACTCGAATTTTGCTATCCACACCCACCCCTTAAACCGTAACAAAACGAAGCAAAGCGTATCATATATTTGATACGCTTTGCTTCAAAATGTTTCTCTCACACCTGTGCACCTGGTTGGATGCATTAGCGCGAGTTGAGCTTATTCCAGCGTTAGATACCGCAACATGCTTTATTTGGGAAAGTAGCTGGTATATAAAGACTTTTTGTTTATGCAGGGGAGCGAAGCAATATTAAAGCTTATTGCCAATCTATTCTGGTACCGTCATTGTAGTGGCATAGTGAATTTGGCCATCTAGGGAGCCGGAATGACAGTGGTAGGCGTTATCGATGGATTGCCGGTGGCATCCGTATTCGTTTAGGCCACCGCCGTGGCCGCTGGCAAAAGGGGCAATAGCCATTGCGACCAAAATCGCGAGTAGTCTAAAGCTCAGGTGAGCCATTTGCTTTTCCGTCATTGAGTAGTGCCCTGCAATCTATCTGCAAATTCATTGATGGTCTAATAAGGCTGGTCTGCCGGTATCGCTCTGACTCAATCGGAATGCGGGCCCCATCCAGCAGGTACCCCGGGAAAAGTGCCGTTCATGGTCTATAAATCCCAGGTGCATGTTGTTAGTGACAGGCCAGTGACGAGTAGATTCTCATGGGACAGCGGTACGAGGCGGGTTTTTACTGGATTAAGTGCAAAGCTGGCGGCAGGTGGGAGGTCGCAGAGTTCGACGGGGTCGCGTGGTTGTCGGGTTCGGGGCATGGGTATGAGATCTATCTCATTTGGCCGCGGATCACGGAGCCAGGGAATTAGGTGGGGTTAGACAAATCACTCCAACGACATAGCGGCGACATAATGTCGGCTGCAGCGTGGGCACGCGATGAGGCTTTTCCTAGCCGTCCTCTATCTCGGGCTAGAGACCTCTGACCGGTAATGACTGTAACCCGGATCCTTACCAAGCTGGATGATAGATATTGTAAAATCATACTGATCTGCAAAAACTGTAATTTCTTCACATGGCTCATTGAACCAGACGCCAGAATTATGATTAAGACCGAGACGAGCTGCTTCCGCCCCGAACTCACTTGGTCTTGCCGCAAGTGAAGCTGATGAAATTTCAATCGGTGAAGAGGTTGCTGTTCTGAAATAGGCCTGAGTACGTAGCGCAGCTTTACTCGACCGAGCCCACAATATAAAGCCGCTCCTTGAAACCACCAATACCGCTCTCTTCGATGTGTAGTCGATCCAACGAAGAAGCGCCGCCAATAATGAAACTCCATACCTTTCGGTAATAAAATCCATCATGTCCAAACTGATCGTTTCGTGATCCGGTATTTGCTTACGGTAATCATCTAGCGGCATTAGTAGAGTTGCCGCAAATTTATTTGCTTGATGCTCAACTTGCCCTAATTCAGACTCCCAGCGTATCAAATCTCTTTCCTGACACTGAATACCTTCAGGGTATTTTAATCTGTGAATAAGATAGTGCCCGAATTCATGAGCAAGCGTGAAATTAACTCGACCACGGGACTTAAACCCATCATTGTAAAAAATAGCCCAACCCTTTTTTCCTGCTGGGTCTTTAAAAAGCGCGCCTTCAAATCCAGGAATAGTTATACCCTCAATTTTGGTTATAGGCTCATCCTGAAAAAGCTGGGCTGAAACTTCCTTTGCAACCTCTTGGACATTGATTGGAAAGTGTTCTGGGCCAAGGACAGCATTTAGAATATTCGTAATCTTAAATGCCCATCTTTCCGGGCTTAGAGCTTTACTCATCGCTTTCAGTCCATTTATTGACCATAGCCTTTAACGCAGCCTTAGACTTAGGGTCCATTTTCTGATAATTCCTGAAAAAATGGGCATCTTCCGCGCTCTCCTCTGATACTTCGGAGCCCGCGTCTAAAAGATAATCAATGGTCACACCAAGAACTTCGGCAATTTTGGACAGCTTTTCCGCAGCTGTCTCTTATACACATCTCCGAGCCCACGAGACCGAGGCTGATCTCG
>CAJXUM010001560.1 GCA_913060855.1 uncultured Lewinella sp.
GCTCGGAGATGTGTATAAGAGACAGCATCAAAATGGTGGATCTAAGCCTGGTTGATTCTCCGATTGTGCCTTCTGAAGTGACGTTTTCGGTTGACTCCACCACGGCAACGGTAAGGCCAATTACACGGAGAGGAATTAAGTTATTTCCTAATCCAGCTATTGGTGACCAGATTACCCTTGAACTTGAGAATCCAGAAGAACATATTCGCCTTGTTCAACTTTTTGATACCAGCGGACGCTTATTATCCAGTAGAACTCTGGACACTATCGGAACTAAGCAACAAATATCCTTAGGTGATTTACCCAACGGCATTTACACTTTCAAAGTAATAACAGATAAAAGAATTTATATACACAGTTTTTTCAGACAGCAGTAATACGGAATCACAATCCCATGAATCTTTTTGCGTATTCACTACTGGCCAATCAGAATCCCATGAACACTTTTTGACTATTCGCTACTGGCAAATTTCATCCCAAAAACACTACTTCCCCAGTAGTTGTAGTTGACATTTTTAATCCCAAGAACACTACTCCCCAGTAGTTGGCACGAATAATTATAATCTCATGAATAGAACCCGGGGTCGCTGTAGGGGCGGCCCCGAGGTTATTCAATTAGAGAACTATCCGGTCGACAACCCCTCAAGCACTAGAAACACTATTTAACAAAGTAATTATACATCCCATGAACAGATCAAGTTCTCTTGTTCTTTTTTGTCTGGTATTCCTGTATTCCTGTGAAACCCTTTTTGAAGCCGATTTATCCCCAACCAATAATTCCACCACGACCTTGAATATTCGCTTGACGGATGGTCCCATTGATTTAGAAGAGGTTAATATAGACCTGCAAGGTGTTGTTGTGAAGGGAGAAGAGGGTTTTGAAGAAATAGCACTGGAAACGAATACTGGTATTTACGATCTACTCGATTTCCAAAATGGAATAGATACGCTGATCGCCATGGCGGATATCCAATTGGAGCGAATCCGAGAAGTGCGACTTATCCTTGGCGACAACAACACGGTTGTAGTGGATGGCGAAATCCATGAACTCAAAATTCCATCTGGCAGCCAGAGTGGACTGAAAATAAAAGCCTGTCTCGATCTTGGACCAATGACGGAATTTGACCTCCTGCTCGACTTCGATGCCGGAGCGTCTATACACCAAACGGGTAATGGCAAGTACATCATGCGGCCCGTTATCAAGCTAATGAATGCTGCTGCGCAGTGTGGAGAGGAAGAGGAAGTAGAAGAGGATATCTCTTTGGACGACCTCCCAGATAGCATTATTGATACCTTGGAAACAAGCTATAGTGGCTACGATATTGAGGTAGGGCAAGCTTTACTTTGTGATGAAACAGAAGTATATAAAATCAAAGCGAGCCTGGACGATGAGGTAGTGTATCTCTTCTTCGATTTGGATGGTATCTATCTACAAAGGGTAGTACCGGTAACGGATGAGGATTTGCCAGAGGAAGTGGTCATAGCCATCGGAGCGGCTTATCCAAGCTACAGCCAAGTACCGAATAGCGTCTTGCGTATTGAACGGGCTGACGAAGAAATTTGGTACCAATTAGGCCTTGAGGCAGACCAAGAAAATTTTACCGTCATTTATAAAGCGGATGAAACTTTGGTTTGTGATGATATCCAGGAAGAAGAGGAGGAAGAAGAAGAAGAAGAGGAAAATGAAAACCCAATAGACAGTTTGCCGCAAGAAATATTGGACTATATCGCTGCGAATTATCCGGACCTTACATTCAGCAGCAGTCAACAAACATTCTGCGATGGTACGGAGGTTTATATTTTGGAAGGGAAGAATGGCCCGGTCCGAGTGCTCCTATACTTTGATTTGGAGGGGGATTTGGTCCAAAGTGCCACCTCTTTCGATGAAAGAGATCTCAATGATGATGTGCTAGCATCTATCGACACCGATTATTCGGACTACCGGATCATGAATAACAAAGCCTGGAAAATCGAGCGGGCTGATGGTGATCTTTGGTATCGGATATATATCAAGAAAAATAACAGCAGCAAAAAAATCTATGTCATTTACGCCGCTGATGGTACTTTCATTTGCGAGGAGGAATAATGTTGGAGAATAGCTAACCATTTTTTCTCTCCCCATTTATTCGCTAAGAGCATGTTTGGGCAATGCTTTTGGAGGAAAAAAGTGTCATTTTTTTGCTA
>CAJXUM010001561.1 GCA_913060855.1 uncultured Lewinella sp.
TAAGAGACAGGTACACGAGCTCCTGCTGTGTACCTTGTCCCGTCCTTGTCTTCGACAGCTCCTGCTGTCATTTCAAAATCAAAATGACACACACACAAATTATCAAAGAACCACTAACTTTTGGTAGGAGCAAGGGCTACGTTTTCATGAATAGGCAGGTAGATAGTGAATTCACTACCTTGACCAGGCTCACTCCAAACGGCAATTTTACCATTATGATTTTGAATAATCCCGTAACTAATCGATAGCCCTAGACCTGTGCCTTTTCCAATTTCTTTGGTGGTGTAGAAAGGTTCAAAGATTCGTTTCACCTTTGCCTTACTCATTCCCACCCCCGTGTCTTTTATTTTGATAAGGACTTCATCCTCTTGTTTTACGGTACTAATAAATAGTTCTCCATTTGTCTCCATGGCATCAATAGCATTATTGATCAGGTTAAGAAAAACCTGATTGATCCTCAATAATTGACATTCTACCAATGGAATATCTCCATAGTCTTTATGCACTTTAATGTGCCCTTTGATCTTATTACTCAAAATTGTTAGCGCAGAATCAATCCCCCCGTGGAGGTTTGATTTTTCAAATTGACCATAAGACTTTCTAGAAAAGCTATTCAGGTTGGAGACAATCTCTTGCGTTCGGGTTACGCCTCGCTTTATGCTATTAATCAATTGTGGTATTTCCTCCACAACGAGGTTTATTTCTGAATCTATCCCGTCCGACTCCTCATTTGCCTCTTGTATCTTTTGAATATGGGGTTCGAGTTCTTCAAAATCAGATTCGAGGGCAACGCAACTGGAGGCTATAAAATTGATGGGATTATTGATTTCGTGAGCAATTCCGGCGGTGAGTTGACCCAAAGAGGCCATTTTTTCTGATTGAACCAGTTGGGTTTGGGTGTTTTTTAGATTTTCAACCAAGGTTTCTTTTTCTTTCAATAAGGCATCGGCCTTGTGCTTTTCAACCAAGAGCTTTCGGAAAGCTTTAATTCGCAAAAGGATCGCATAGAATAGGGCCGCCAATAATAGAATGAGGGTAATTACGCCATAGAATAAGCCGTTGCGTTCTCGTGTACGGAAGGCTTCTTCTTTGCGGAGATTTTCCAGTTCGATTTCTGTTTGCTCAGTCTCAAAACTCATTCTCAACTCAGCCAAACGCTTATTGGAATTACTGGTATAGAAGGTATCTTTATACTGTGTGGATATTTCGAGTAATGCCAGCGCTTCTTCCAAATCGCCTGTTGTTTCGGCCAACTCAGACAATAAGACATGAACCTGTTGAAGCCCTTCTAAATCACGACTATCTTGATAGATCTCTTGGCTTTTAGTAATGTTTTTCTTGGCTTTTTCGATCTCTTCTATAGCTAAATACAGCTTCCCCATTTCCAGGTATATATCAGCTACGCGTCCTTTACTTCCGAGAGACTGTGCTGTTTCCAGCCCTTGTAAGAAAGCGTATTCTGCCTGTTCATACCGCCCCATATTTCGGAACAGCAACCCCAGTTCTTTATAGTTGTCAAAAATATGCGTAACACTACCCGTCTTTTTAAAAAGAGTCAGAGATCGACTCAAATAGTACTGTGAACTATCATAAACGGCAATGGTGCGGTAGAGTCGGCCTAAGCCTTTCATGGAAAGCGCGATGCTCATGGTGTCATTGGCAGCTTCCCGCAGGCTAAAAGCGCGCCGATAGTGCAATAAAGCGGATTCGTATTCTCCCAACTGATAGTACATACCACCGACACTGGCGTAAGAATTGCCAATATCTAAGGAACTCGCCTCAAAGGCTTCTCGTCTCTTCAAACCTAGCAAATGATATTTCAAACTCTCCGCAAATAGTCCCTGATTACGAAAAGCATAACCGACTCGATCATACCCGAGTGCTACCGACAAGGAATCCCCCACCTGCTGAAATACCTCAATTGCGGTAAAGAAATCCTTTTCGGCCTCCAGCCATTGGCCAAAAGCCATCGCGTTCATCGCCTTGAAAAAATGGCCATAGCCTTCTCGGCGCAAGGCCCCTCGTTCTCTACTGATTTTTACGGCCTCTTTAGCCAGTAGATTAGAGGCTTGAAGGTCATCCAACATCGCCTTTTCTGCACGTAGCAGTATACTATCGATATCTTCTAATCCTTTATTGCTGTCTCTTATACACATCTGACGCTGCCGACGAAGAGGATAG
>CAJXUM010001562.1 GCA_913060855.1 uncultured Lewinella sp.
CGTGGGCTCGGAGATGTGTATAAGAGACAGGTGATGGTCCAATTAGATGGGGACTACGACCTTCTGTTATTTCTTGCTTGGCTGTGCTTTCCAGTAGGAGTGATGGTCCAATTAGATGGGGACTACGACATTCAGTTTTCCAACAAATGTTTTCAGGATAGGGTAGGAGTGATGGTCCAATTAGATGGGGACTACGACGATCTACAATCAATCCAGAGAGATTACCTACAAAGTAGGAGTGATGGTCCAATTAGATGGGGACGCTGTCAAGCTATCACTTGCCAGCCAAGTACGACTGGTTCTGAGGGATTTGTTGGATTGATGGGTAAGAGATTATCTTGAGTCCTATCCTGGCGAACTTCCGGAGTCTAAGCCCGGAAATATCCATGACTCTAGGAATATTCTATCCCCGCTCAGCCGGCTGCGGGAGGGCAGGAATAAGATTGCTCTAAGCCGAGAGTCTATCGCATGAGTAAGCTTGATTGTTATTTGTTAGCTGTATCTATTGACTAGTTTCTTTCAATAGCAAAGGAAATTCTAAATTTATTGGTTGCTATTGAAATATTACGGGCCTCAGCTTCGTCCATCTATTAATACCGCAGTAGAAAGTTACTGGATTTACTCGCATACATGTTTTGAGATAAAATGAGCCATAGCTGTTAGGATGACTTATTTAAATAACCGATTAAAAACTGCTGCTCTTATTACCTTTGAGTGTCCCCTGTTCATCCCAAGAACTAGAACAATACAAAAGAGGACAACAACTCCTAGACTTTATTTACCACTGTTACTCCTTGCTACGATCTTGGTAATGGAGCGATAGAGTACTCAACAAGAAAGAGAAGTACTCGTTGTACATGTGGTGCTGTACTTTTGTATTTGCTAGCAACAGAAGATAGACGGCTATTAGTTACACCCGAAATGAATTGAACCGAAGTAATGATTACTTATTCAATTTGAATGGACTTATATAAAAACAAGGACTCTCCCTAACCAATAAAACCAACATCGATGGAAACATTATATTTAGCGTTGCCAAGGATCATTCCCTGAGCAAGGCAAATTTTTTATTCTAGTGCGCATGAACCTGATTAATTAATGCAGGAAGGTGGGGAGCTCCAAAATGCTCTAATAAGCTGCTTCGCCTCCTTTCATAAAACACCACATACAAATGGCACTTATAGAGGGATCTAGTTTTCCAGGCGAGAACTTTGTCAAAACTTCTACCGTCAAAATGGATATTTTTAAAGAACTAGCACCAGCACTACAAAAGGATCAACCCTTACAGGACCGGATTAACGAATATGTATTTGGAGATTTGACTAACAGCCAGCGACAATTGCTGAGAGATAAAATTGCTAAGCGGATCCAACAAGAATCACCAGCAACGTCGGACTGCCAGCGACAATTACTTCTGACGATGATAGATGGAATGGAATACGCCAAGGCTCATTTTCAACTCAACGATAATAATGCTATGGATAATTGGTTGAACCGCAAGAAAGAAGAAGCAATTGTAGAAATGGATCGTACGGCAATAAATAGACTTTACCAAGAAAAAAAACATAAAAATAGATTAAAGAAGAATAAAAAAAGGCATAGTGGGTGTTAGGGGAAATGTTTGATAGGGTGAAATTTACAATAACTTAACAAAGGAGCTGAAATAAAAGCCCAGATAGCTTCGTCATTCCTGTAGAACATCTTCTTTTTTTACCCGCCCCAAGCCTCTTGGCTAAAGGTGCATAAACAACAAGAGAAATGCACAAATCTACACCACAAGACCCCGATCCCAGAAGGGATGGCTTTGTGAAGGAGGTCACGAAGGTCCATCATGAAAAACTCCTCCTGTATGCCTTGGGATTATGCCGTCAGTTTCGTTTGCATCATCTTGCTGCTGCTGATATCGTACAAGATATGTATGTAGAATTAATTGTCAAATGGCCTATCAGCGAACTCAGGTACCGCGAAAGAGGATTGGGCTTTTTATGTCAAACCATCAAGTTTGATGCGAAGGATGCCTTGCGAAAACAAAAAAGCACCAAAAGACAAGAAGAGGTCTTTGCACATCGGTTTCCCGATAAAGTGGATCTGCATTACTTGTGTATCGCAGCGCATACGGAGGAGTTTTACAAGTCTGTCTCTTATACACATCTCCGAGCCCACGAGACCGAGGCTGATCTC
>CAJXUM010001563.1 GCA_913060855.1 uncultured Lewinella sp.
CGAGATCAGCCTCGGTCTCGTGGGCTCGGAGATGTGTATAAGAGACAGGGCAAATATCCACCAATGAATTTCGACGCGGTAAGCAAAATCAGCTAGCCAGCTATTCATCAGGTACCAGGCTAGGGGAGAGGCCACCAAGAGAGCCAAAAAGACAAGTTGTAAAAAGTCTTTAGATAAGATACCAACGATGCCCAGAACACTAGCGCCCAAGACCTTCCGAATACCAATTTCTTTCTCCCGCTGTGCTGTCGCATAGGTGGCCAAGCCAAAAGCACCGATACAGGCAATGAAAATGGCCAAAAGCGTGAAAATCCACAATAGACTACTCAGCTTTTGCTCTTCCTTATACATCGCACCAAAACTGGCGTCGACGAATTGGTAATCAATAGGGTAGCCCGTTTCAAAGCTATCCCAGGTTTTTTCTATAGCGGCAAGTGTTTCGCTGATTTCTTCTTTATTTAGGCGCAGCATCACCTTCCAATAAGCACCTGGATAAATATGCAGTACCGTTGTTTGTACCTCTTCATGTAAACTATTGTAATGAAAGTCTTTAACCACACCGATTACCCGGCCCCTTTTTACACTATCAGGCTCATTCCACATATCCCATTCTAGCGGTTTATTGATCGCTTCGGCCGGAGAATCGGCTAGCCCCAGGGTACGGACGGCTGTTTCATTGACAATGAAGCCGGCTGTCGCATCGGTCGCAATGGCTTTGGAAAAATCTCGACCGGCCACCAATTCCATGCCCATGGTTTGTATGTAATCGTGGTCAATGGTAAATAATCGTGCAGGAAGAGTCTTTCGATCTTCTTCTGGAATAATAATATTGTCACCTGCGATGATATCACCAGGGATTCCAAATCCGATACTTGTGGAGGTGACGCCAGTAATTGTCGAGAACTTCTCTTTGACCAGGTCAAGACTATTGAACATCTTAGATTTCATCGGAAAATGAACCAACTGTTCTTTCTGAAACCCCAAATCTTGCTGTTGAAGAAAATTAAGTTGCCGAAAAATGATTAGTACACTGATGATAAGCAGAATAGATAAGGCAAATTGCGTGGTGATTAGCCCTTTTCGTAGCCAATTGACATGGCCGTCTAATCGTAATTTGGAACTTTTTAGTGCCTGTGCAGGTCGGAAGCCGGATAGAATAAAGGCGGGATAACTACCTGCTAATAATCCTGTTAATAGGGTTAAACCCAAGAGTTTAAGTATTAATAGTGGGTCTGAATACAGCGGGAAGGAGAGCAGTTTTCCGGTGAAGTTATTCAGTAATGGTAAAAGTAAACGCGTCAAATGCGTAGCTATTAGCATAGAAATACTGACTATGACAACCGCTTCACTAATGAACTGAGTGGCCAGTTGATTGCGTCTCGCTCCTGCAGCTTTGCGTATGCCTACCTCTTTGGCCCGCCGGATGGCCTTGGCCGTAGTGAGATTAATGAAATTAATACAGGCGATTAACAATAGAAACAAACCCACCAAAGCTAAACCCATTACATAACGATGATTACCCACCACAATCTTATCATTTCTGAGTCCGGCAGAATGCAAATGGATATCGGGCAAAGGTTGCAACGCTAAATAGTACTGAAACCCCATCGGTTTGGTTTGAGGATGGGCGTGGGTTTCTACAAAAGCCGATAACTTGCTGGCCAATTGGGCCTCATTAGTTTCCGGAGCCACCTTTATGTAATTGTAAAAATCTTGCCACACCCAACTACCAATTTTTTCTTTCGAGACCTGACTCAATAAATCCTCAAATGAAAAAAGAAAGTCGAAACTAAGATGAAAATGCGGCGACAGGGCTTCTAATACTCCCGTCACCCTGACTTCTTGGTTATTGATACTGATGGTTTGGCCAATTGGGTCTTCCCAGCCAAAGTATTTTTGTGCTAGGGCAGGGGAGAGGATGACCGAATTAGGTTCCTTTAATGCAGTAGCGGGATCTCCCTGTCTCAAGGGAAGATGGAAAAGCTCAAAAATGGATTCCTCCGCAAAAAATCCGCCTTGCTCCAAAAAGTGCTTATCCGCTCTTTTAAATAACATCTTTTGTCGCACCTGAAATAGACGCAACGTTTGTTGAACCTCCGGGAACTCTTCCTGCATCGTGGGCGCAATGGGTGGGGCCTGTCTCTTATACACATCTGACGCTGCCGACGAAGAGGATAGTG
>CAJXUM010001564.1 GCA_913060855.1 uncultured Lewinella sp.
ATCTACACTATCCTCTTCGTCGGCAGCGTCAGATGTGTATAAGAGACAGGGTAATCCGTGCATTGAAAGTTTTCATGTAATAATTTTTTGAAGTAATAAATGGTTTGAATTAACGTCCACAAAGGAAAGGGCAAAAGCGTCGGGCTGAAATTCTTTTCAATCAATGGTTGGGATGTTTCAACGAGTGGCATTTCGGGGGGATTGTAGGTGAGGATGCCTGCAATGGCGACAAGGTGGTGCAGGAGGGGGCGGACCGGTCATTGAAAAAATCGGACCATTTGTTGAAAGAAATTGGACAATCAGAAGGAAAATGTAATCTTTAAGGAGTTGGACTTAATAGACTAATTCATGAATGAATCTCGTGAGAAAAGGCGGCTGCAGTTGGGCGTACAAATCAGCATTTGGCTGCTGCTTGTACTCGCTTATGCCTTAGTATTTATTCGCTTTATCCCTTTCCAAGACAGCCTGTGGAGAGCCCTGGGAAACATGCTTCCCATTCTGTTTTTATTTTACGGCAACATGTTTTTGGTCAAAAGATATTTCATCCCTAAATCGTATGTCATTTATGCGCTCTGGATGATCCTAGTATTTACCCTTATTACAGGTATACGTACACAAATCAACATCCATTATATCGACTATAAGATCGATTTCCTACCTCAAACCAACCAAGCGTTCCTCAGGACTGCAGCCATCATTTCCAATATGGCCGTTATACTGATCAGTACTATTTATCAACTATTGATTCATCGAAGTGCAGAGGAAAAAAAGGCCTTGATTACCGCCAATGAGCATCAGCAAGCACAAATACAGTTTCTAAGAGCTCAGATCAATCCTCATTTTTTATTCAATACCTTAAACAACATTTATTCTCTGGCAGTCGTACAATCTACCCAGACAGCGCCCATGGTATTACAGTTATCGGAATTGCTTCGGTATGTCATCTATGATAGCCAGGAGGAGAAAGTCCCCCTTAGGAAAGAAGTGGTTCAAATCAATCGATTTATTGAGTTATTTCAAATGCGGCAGGAAACACCTGTCAATATCGAATTCCACCATGCAGCCATTCCTGAACAGCTCAAAATAGAGCCGATGATCCTTATTCCATTGGTGGAAAACTGCTTTAAGCATTGCGATTTTGATGCTAACTCAAGTGCTTTCGTTCAAATCAAGTTGGAGATAAATGAGCACCAATTGGTATTCAGCACGCAAAACTCCAAAAACGATGCGAATCAGCAAAAAGACAAGACGGGTGGTGTGGGCCTGCAGAATATTAAAAAACGATTGGCCTTAAAATATGCCGAGCGACATCACTTGGCCATCGAGAATGAAGATGAATTATTCAGCGTGAAGCTGGATTTACAATTATAAACGAGGGAAAATGATCCAAACCCTACTAGTAGATGATGAGTACTTGGCGCTTAATTTGATGACTAAATTTGCCAGTCAGATACCTGATATCGAAGTGACTAATAAAGTCAAATCCCCACTCGATGCCCTGACTATCCTCAATCAAAAGCCTATCGATTTGCTGTTTCTCGACATCCAAATGCCGAGCCTCAGCGGAACCAACTTGCTCAAGAGTCTTAAGCATCCTCCGGTAACTATATTCACTACAGCCTATAGCGATTATGCTATCGAGGCATTTGACCTCAATGCTGTAGATTACTTGCTAAAACCCTTCTCTTTTGAGCGCTTCTTACAAGCCGTCAATAAAGCCAAAGAACAATTGCACCTCCGTACAGCGCCCTCATCGCCAGCTGCGCTTGTCATTCCAACACAAAGCCAAGATTTCTTCACCATAAAAGTGGACGGTAATCTGACCAAGGTCCACTTCAATGATATTCTATTCGTAGAAGGCTTAAAGGAATACATTCGAATCGTATGCCGAAATGCCCGCCTAGTCACTTATGAAAGATTAGGGAAACTCGAGGATCTCTTGCCCAGTGATCAATTTCTAAGGGTACATAAGTCCTATATCGTAGCTAAAGATAAAGTGGAAGCATTGGAAGGAAACCGGCTGGTCATTGAAAACCACAAAATTCCTATTAGTAGGGCGAAAAAAGAAGGGGTTGTTGATGCTATTTTCTTCAAGTAGAATGATGGGATGGTGCGTTGCGGGTTATTGGGTCTGTCTCTTATACACATCTGACGCTGCCGACGAAGAGGATAGTGTAG
>CAJXUM010001565.1 GCA_913060855.1 uncultured Lewinella sp.
GATCAGCCTCGGTCTCGTGGGCTCGGAGATGTGTATAAGAGACAGGTATTGGACTCACCGGGTATAGCCAACAGCTAAGTAAGCCCACTCAGGGTACTTACGCACTAACCAATGCGACTATCGTAACGGTAACCAAGGGTACGATTCAAGGTACACTTGTTGTCGAAGCAGGTAATATCTCTGCCATCGGCCCCAATGTGGCTATTCCACCTGATGCCAAAGTAGTAGACTGTAGCGGTTTATTCATTTATCCTGGTTTGATAGATGGTGGTACTCAACTAGGTTTGGTAGAGGTGAGTTCGGTTTCACTGACGTCGGATGCTAATGAATTGGGAGATATAATTCCTCAAATGCAGGCTTTGACAGCCGTCAATCCGAATGCAACAGCTATTCCTGTTACACGGGTGGAAGGCATTACCACCACCCTAGTTGTACCTGTAGGTGGTACCGTACCTGGTACGGCTGCCTTGATCAATCTAGTAGGATATACGCCTGATCAAATGTATGCTGGATTTAAGGGTATTGTCATGAATTACCCTAGCTCGGGTCGTCGCGGTCGTCGTGATAACCGTACCGATGAACAGCGGAAGAAAGATGAGGATAAGCAGCTAAAGAAAATCAATGATATGTGGGATAAATTAGCCCTTTATCATCGCTTAGACTCTATGGCTGGGACCCAATCGGCGAGTAGCTTAGACTATAACCCGGAAATGGAAGCCATGTTGCCGGCTTATCGAGGAGAAATGCCTGTGCTGTTGGAAGTCAACAAAGCCTCATCTATTGAATCGGCGATAAAGTGGGTGAAAAAGCGCAAGATCAATGCTATTTTCACAGGAGTGGCAGAAGGATGGCGTGTAGCTGATCAATTGGCCGAAGCGAAAATTTCCGTCATTACCGGACCCATGTTAAGTATGCCAACGCGTGCTTCCGACCGTTATGATACACCTTATGCCAATCCTGGTAAGATGCATAAAGCTGGGGTGAAAGTAGCCATTCGCTCCAATGATACTGAAAACGTTCGGAATTTACCCTATAACGCTGGTTTTGCCGCGGCCTATGGCATGGGAAAAGAAGCCGCATTGAAGGCCGTAACTATTGTACCCGCTGAGATGTTTGGCGTAGCCGATAGATTGGGTTCGTTGGAAAAAGGGAAGAGTGCAACGCTATTCGTTACCGATGGTGATCCTTTTGAGACCAAGACGCATGTCAAGCATGTTTTTATTGATGGTTGGAATGTACCATTGGACAGTCGCCATATTCGTTTATACCATGAGTTCTTGGAGCGATCTCCAGGCCTAGAGAAATAAAATTTAGCAAGAAAGACTTCAGAAGTTTTCTCGGACATAACGAGGCAAACTTCTGAAGTCTATATTTTACCTAGGTTAATTATCTTTGAAGACTTCCGACTTCAAATCAATCCTTCCTTCACTAAGTTGTGAAGATGTATCATCCCTAGATACTGTTGCCCTTCTGTCACAATCAATTGTGTAATGCTGTTTTGCCGGAGTATATCGAGTGCATTAACGGCCAATGCATCCTTCTTGATCGTTTTAGGATTAGTGCTCATCAGGTCTTTTGCGCTTAGGTGACTCAAATCCGGTGTATCCTTCAACATCCTTCGTAAATCTCCATCGGTAATGATCCCCAGCAGTTGTTCTTGCTCGTCGAGTACAGCCGTTGCACCTAAACATTTGGCGGTCATTTCGAGGATTGTTTGTCGTAAACTATCATCGGGTTTAACCGCTGGTTTTTCATTATTCGGGTAAATATCAGCCACGCGTAAATAGAGTTGTTTGCCTAATGCTCCTCCAGGATGAAACTGTGCGAAGTCTTTTGGCGTAAAACCCCTTAAAGCCAGTAAAGAGGTGGCTAGTGCATCGCCCATGGCCATTTGAGCCGTAGTGCTAGTAGTAGGTGCGAGGTTGTTGGGATCTGCCTCTTTAACGATAGGCGTATGGAGAAGATAAGTGGCTTGTTGGCCTAAATAGGATTGCCGCTTGGTGACCATGCCAATAATCGGGTTTCCTAGATTCCGTACCAAAGGAACCAAAACTTTTATTTCGGCGGTCTCCCCACTTTTTGATAAGCAAAGTACTATATCATCGGGGCGAACCATGCCAAGGCTGTCTCTTATACACATCTGACGCTGCCGACGAAGAGGATAGTGTAGAT
>CAJXUM010001566.1 GCA_913060855.1 uncultured Lewinella sp.
CCATATTTAGAACCGCAAAGACCAGGGTTCCGACAATAAAGCCGAATTGCACAGCAGAAGTCAAATCACTCACCGCTCCTTCTCCCAAAGCAAAGGCTGCCGATAAATCCCCCATCACGGCATTGCTCGCAAACCAGAGGGAAGTGCCCGCAAATTGTGCAAAAACAATTACCGGCAGTATATGCCAGGGAGGTGCAGCATTCAGTGATCTTGTCATACGATTAAGTCTACTATAGGTTTTGTCAGTTTACTTTCCCGTAGCGATCGGTCGACTAGTATCGGTAATCCAATCACTCCAAGATCCTGCATATAATTTTGCCTCCGTGCGTCCAATATGGTGCAAGGCGAGCAGGTTGTGACAAGCCGTCACTCCAGACCCACAATAGAAAGCCGTTTGGCTTAGTTCTTGTTCGCCCAATAGGGTATCAAATCTTTGTTCCAAAGCCGCTCGATCATGAAATAGTCCATCCGAATTCAGGTTTCCGGCGAAGGGGGCGGATACGGCGCCAGGAATGTGGCCAGCCACTGGATCGATAGGTTCTTTTTCGCCTCGATATCGTTCTGCTGCCCGCGAATCTACCAGGAGCCAGTTATCCTCTTGCTGCAAGCGGAGTAAATCTCCGGCTTCCACCAAGCTATTTTTAGGAGAAGCGGGTTGAAATTCGCTGCGTTCTGGCACCGCAATTTCGCTATCAACGGGTAAACCCATTTTTTCCCAATGCGCCCAGCCACCGTTCAAGACAGCTACCTTGTCATGCCCTAACCATTGTAGCATAAACCAGAGGCGTGCTGCGATTCCTCCATGCCCTTGATCATAGGCTACGACTTGGGTGTCTTCATTAATTCCCCACGTTGAGCAAAGTTCGGCAAAGTCAGCCACCGAAGGCATCGGATGTCTTCCCGTTGTACCGGGGATAATCTCACCTGATAAGTCATCATCAAGATGTGCGTATATTGCGCCGGGAATATGACTCACTTCGTAGTCTCTCCGGCCGCTCTCCTTATCAGCCAATGAAAATCGGCAATCTATAATTCTGATATCGGCTTTGCCCAGTGATTCTTGTAAGACTTCGGCATTGATCAAGGTTTGGTGCATAAATTCTATCTTTTAAACTGGTATGAGTATTGTTTTATGACAGGACCCAATATAATAGACTTTAGGGACTTGGGGAAAAATAAACTACACGATTGACAAGTGCTTCAAGATATTAGTCTATTGTCTAAACAAATTATACCGTAGGGCGTTTTCTGTACCAATACCGGCGGATAGATGAACTTTTTTAGTCCTTTTAAGCGTGGAATAGGATAGAAATGTGAAGATAAGCGCACGGTTTTTATATTTTCGTACCAAATTTACAAGTAGACGCTTATGATCGAGCCTTTAGAACTAAGAAAGGTAATGGGACAATTTGCTACGGGTGTGACGGTTATTACCACACAATCGGCAGATCACCTTTTTGGTTTTACGGCCAATTCTTATACCTCCGTTTCACTAGATCCCCCCTTGATTCTCTTTTGCTTGCACAAAGATTCAAAAGGCTGTCCTATCTTTCTGCACAACCAAGTTTTTGCTGTCAATATTCTGGCAGCTGATCAAATAGAGGTATCGAACGGTTTTGCTACAAAGGAATTAAGCACGGAAGATAGATTTGGGCTAGTCAATCACGCTACGGCTACTACTGGCTCTCCTGTCTTGGAAGGTGTGATGGGTTGGTTAGACTGTCGGCTTAGCTCTTCGATTGAAAGCGGGGACCATGTCATATTTATCGGTGAAGTAGTGGACATGAACTATGATGCAGATAAAGGGCCCCTTCTTTATTTCCAAGGAGGATATAGAGAAATAGGTGGGCAATAATCCTATCGTCGAACGGAAAAGCTACTAAGAGGAACCCTACTGCGGCATAAAAGACTCAAAATCTATTTGGGCCTAAAAATCACCTTCTCTCTATCAATTAAGTAGGCTGGTTTGTGAATATACTCCACCTTTTCTTTGCCCTTTTTTAGGTACTTCATACGATCCTTGAGAAAGTGCCCAATTTCTTCTACTGAAATAGCACCATCCCCTATAGCTACTTGCGCATTCGCCCCTTTATAACCTGTCTCTTATACACATCTCCGAGCCCACGAGAACGAGGCTGATCTCGTATGCCGTCTTCTGCTTGAAAAAAA
>CAJXUM010001567.1 GCA_913060855.1 uncultured Lewinella sp.
GAGATCAGCCTCGGTCTCGTGGGCTCGGAGATGTGTATAAGAGACAGGTACAGGTTTCATCATTACAAGACATGAACTCCACCTCACAAGTAATAGCTGTACCCAATGCGCTAGCTTTTACTTTTTGGGTAAAAACTACCGGGCCTTTCGGGTACTTAATCACGGTTATATTATCGAAAAGAGGATCTTTGCCTTCTTTCTTTTTCCCTTTTTCCGCCACCTCGCCTATCCTCGTATAATGACTGCCCTCATCAAAATAGAAGGTAGTAGGAATAGGGCCGCCATCTTCTGTATGCTGAGAATACAACATCCACCCGGGGTCCATCGTGGCCGTAAAAATAAGATTATACTCGTCTGCTGAAATTTGTTCAACACTGGTCTCCCAATGGACGGGATCTACCAGCTGAGCACTTAGATTCAGCGTTGTTGCAAAAGCTACTAATAGTATTAAAAGTCTCATGGTAAATAGTTCCTGGTCAGAAAATAGTATGGTGTTGGCGATGGAAAGCTTGTGAATACTATTTTACAAAGTTAAAGGCAAAATCCACTGTATTAGGAGGCAAGCACTGTTTTTCACTGCAGCACATAAACTCTAAATATCCTGTAATTGATTTGATATCCTCCGTAAGCATCACTCGCTGTCTGAAGACGGCTTGTTTGGAAAATTTGACTAGATGAATACCAAACATTTCATCTAAGCCCTCCTTTTTCTCCCCATTTTCAGTAGGGATTCCAACGGGCTGAAACCCTGGATCAGCAGTATAATAGAAAGAAGTAGGAATTGGCCCATCTTCATTGGCCTTCTGCGAGTAAATATACCAGCCAGGATCGATGTCCGCAGTAAAAATTAGATCGTATTCTTTTTCTGCTACTTTTTCAGCAGAAAAACTCCACTCGACAGGGGCTATTCCTTGGGCCCATGCTACAGTAGTGCAGCAGAGCAAGCTCAAAACTAATCCAAAAATCTTCATATGGTCATATCCGTTTGAGACAAAAATATATAATACAAAGGGGACTTATAGTTAAGAAGTTGATTCAAGATCAAACATTAACAGTATTTAACATGAAAGCACATTCTTGTTGACGTTTTAACATCTTCTCTCTCACCTCACCTCACATCAAGATGGGTTTTCGCCCAGCGTTCCGCTCTCAAGTATTGAACAACGCCTTTGGATTTATAGGTAATTATTAAAGACCAGATAATGGAAATATAAGATCAAGATGACGAGGATCAGGTGTAAAATTTCAGCCCGCTGCCTAGGCATATTCGTAAAATTAAAAGAAACCAAAACCCCCAAGGGAACAGCGAGAAATAAAAGCGCATCCAAACCCAGTATAGGGACTAAAAAAAGACCTAATACGGATATGAATAAAGCGCTATACAGCATATTAATCTTCTTCTGTACCTGGATGATGTTCTTCATCAAAAAACCACCCCAACTGAATAATACGACCAAGATTAATAAACCGAAAAACACAATACTGATATAATAAAGGACTTCATCTTGCACCACGAAACTAGGAAATCCCACCTTTATCGGAAATTGCTCGCCAAAAAAGAGCCCTAATCTGCCTGTCCAGAAATAGTATACACCAGCATATATATAGGGTACGATCACACCTGTCAGTACAATCAATATATCACCCAGTTTCAAGGAGCGTAACGAATTGATGACAATAATCGTGAATAGAAATAGTACCAGATAAGAAGGGTAAAAGAAACTTGCAATGGCGATCCAAAGTCCACTATTGAACAAATTGCTGGTACAACTGGGCTTTTTATAAATACTAAACAACTCAAAAAGCGCCAGAATATAAAAGAAGTTCGCCAAATGTAGCGGTGACAAATGTAGAAAAGAAGGAATCGAGCTACAGATGAGTATATAGAAAACACCCGGAAATAAGTTTGCATCTTTCCCCATGCGATCTCTCAAGATCAACCCATTGAGCATCCATGCCTCAACAAAAACCAGTAAAAGTGCAATTATACTAGGCACCCAACCGGAATAACCCACCTGAGCATACACCCAATTAGCCAAAATCCCCGCTGATTCAGGTTCCCATGTATCCGTATACAGCAATCCCCAAAAGCGGAGAAACAAAGCGTAGGCTACCAGCATCACACCTGTCTCTTATACACATCTGACGCTGCCGACGAAGAGGATAGT